>JAYUKJ010000149.1:0-1614 GCA_043764555.1 Saprospiraceae bacterium | reverse complement strand
AAAATTTAGAGACGCCCGTAATCAAAAGAAAACGAATGTGATTAGACGTGCTTTTCAAAATACTGAAAAAACCTTTGAGAATATCGCGTTGTTCGTTGGCTTTTTCCAAATTGTACGGGTCAATATAATCCACAATTGGTCGGTCGTATTCATCAATCAATATAACGACTTGTTTGCCCGTCTTTTTCACCACTTTTTTTATCAATTCTCGAAAACACAAGCCAGGACTTGTTGCCGTCAACGACAAGTCAAAATCCAGCGCGACCTCATTCAAGGCGTCTATCAGCGCATTTTTTAAACCGCCTTCATGCCCAATCGAATCTAAGGACAAGCGAATGACGGGATAAGTCTCCGACCAATCCCATTTGTCTTCAATCCAAAGCCCTTCAAACAGCGCTTTATTGCCTGAAAATAACTCATTTATCGTGTCCAAAGTTAAAGATTTGCCGAAACGACGAGGACGCGACAGGAAATAATTTCTGTTCAGCGGTGTGCATAAATTGTAGATGTAGCGCGTTTTGTCAACATAAATATTCTTGTTTATTCTTATTGACTCAAAATATTGTTGACCAACGGGTAAATTTTGTAATTTTTCCATTTCTTTTCAAATTTTGGGGCAAGATAATCGCTTTCTTTGAAAATACGAAAGACCAAACGGTCTATTAGGGTGAGTCAAAAGGACTCCTCAATATAAACGCCCATTTTTACCCATTTTGAGCAAAAATGGGCGTTCATACTGAGGGGTCCCAAAAACTGTTTATTATGTCAAAACGGTTTATTTTCCTAATTCAACCGCCCGATTCAAGGCTGCCATTGTGCCATCAATAATGTCTTGATGCAATGTATTTCCTTTGAAAGAATTCAAAGCCGCTTCGGTTGTTCCGCCGCGTGAAGAGACGCGTTGAATCCATTCAGCGCATGAAAAATCGGATTTATTGTACAAATCCACGGCGCCCGTGAAGGTCTGAACGACCAATAATTCGGCTTCGGATGCCGAAAACCCCATCTGCGTGGCGGCTTGCATCATCGCATCCATGAAGTAATAAACGTAGGCAGGACCTGAGCCTGAAATCGCCGTTACCGCGTCAATCATTTCCTCTTTTTCGACGTAAACCGCCTTGCCCGTCGTTGCCAAAAGGTTTTGAACCATCACCAATTCCAAGCGGGTTACTTCGTCTGCCGATGTAAAAGCCGTCATGCCTTGACCGATTTGTGCGGGCAAATTAGGCATGGCGCGAATCACTTTTTTGACGCCCAATGCTTCCTGAATCGCGGCAATCCGAACACCCGCCATGATGCTCAAAAACACCTGTCCAGGCTCCGTATTTGGGCGTATTTGAGCGAAAAGCGACGCAGAATCCTGTGGTTTTACCGCCAAAATAATGACATCGGCTTTGTTCAAACAGTCTTTAGAATCGAGATAAACGGTGCCGAGATTCAGGGCTTTGAGCTGTGCCGCCTTTTCGGGCAAATGCTCTAAAATCATCATTTGTTCGGGCGTCGAAACGTGCGAACGGATGAAGGCTTGCGCGTAGGTGAGACCCATATTGCCACCACCGATAATTAATACATTCATATTTGATTGCGTTTGAAAATGTAGTCGGGAACTTTAGT
>JAYUKJ010000148.1:0-1615 GCA_043764555.1 Saprospiraceae bacterium | reverse complement strand
TCAATCACGGAGTTCGAAATCTTGACCCCTCAGTATTTGACGGCTGTAAAAAAGCAAAAAGTCGAAAGTATCTCCACTGGCGGTTTAATTTCAGAAACCACGAATACAAGCAGCGTTCAGACAAACGGCTTGCGTTATTGGCAGAAATTAGACGCTACTTCAAGTGTGAACGGTGTAACGGGTGCAACGAGTTCGGCGGCTTACGTGTATGATGCCAACGGCAATGTAACGTCCGAAACTGCCAATGTCAATAATATTGAAACCGTCATAACCACCAAATTTTATACGGGAACCTACGGCACAACCGTACCTGCACATCCTGAAACGGTCGTGGTTTCAAAGAAAAGAAATGGTATTTCTTTCGCTACGGAAGTGGGTAACGTATTTGCTTATAATGAGTGCTAAAGGCGATGTAGCCAATAAAATTGATAGGGCGCGGGAGTTAGGGATTGCCACCGATTTAAGTAGCACCCTTTATGCCTACAATTCAATGGGACTTCTTACAAGTAGTTCAATAAAGGACATCAAACGTCAATGACCGACCCAAATTCGGGGACCACTTAGTATTTGTACGACAATTATAGTCAACTGAAATGGCAAAAAGACGCGCGAAACTCTGAATACACCATGGATTACGACGTTTTGGGCAGATTGACAACCCGCACGGGGCCAGAAGGCACGACCACAAATGAATACGTCACAAGTGGTAACGGCTTGAACGCACTTAAAAAAGTGACGAGTTTCAACGGTATTTTGCAGGAATATACCTACGACAATTGGCACCGTGTCGCAACGACAAAAGAGACAATTGAAGGCACACCTTTTACTAAAACGTTTACTTACAACGCCTTCAACGATGTGTTGTCAACCACTTATCCGTCTGGGAAAGAGGATTCGATAATACGTTTTATGCAAGTACATCCTTACAGAGTCTTTTGATATCCAAATCAGAATACGATTTTCATAAGAACCCAAACTTATCTTTTAGTCTTTTATCAGCAGGCGGACTTGTAATAAAAAGGAGTGATGAAAAAGGAAATACTTTACTTTTGCAACTTTCAAAATGTGAATACTGTCCTGAAATAGAGGAGTTACTAAACGAGTTTAAAAAGTCTTAATTGATAATATTATCTACAGTACCCCGCCGCTTTTTGCTTGTCTTCAAGCGAAAAGCGGCATTTTTATGTTTTAGAACCCCGATGTGCAGGATTTAAAAAGGTAAAAAAGGATGTTAGACAGCCAAAAACGGCGTTTATACTGAGGGGGCCTCTTTTTTTGTTTTTATGATTCAAAAGGCATCGTTTCCACGTGAAAAGAAGGACTTCGTGCCAAAATACAGAGGAGCAGCTTACGCGCGTCGGGAGACGCAATCCATAGAACGTATCGAGATAGAATCTCTCACGAGCGCGCCCGTTCTTGGGTGTAAGTTGTTGATTTAGAGGATGTTAGAAAGATGTGGCGCGAGCGCTGGAAATAACCCAACCACGATGCAAAATAACCCGACCACGACGCACAATAACCCGACCACGATGCAAAATAACCCGACCACAACACAAAATAACCCGACCACGACGCACAATAACCCGACCACGACGCACAATAACCCGACCACGAC
>JAYUKJ010000147.1:0-1618 GCA_043764555.1 Saprospiraceae bacterium | reverse complement strand
GGAATCAGCGGCGAAGTGAAAATCGGCGTGCTGCCCAATCTCTTAGCTTGACCGTTAATGGCGACGGTCATTTTCCGCACGTTGAGCGTTGCCGTTTTCGTCTTAAATTTGACGCGGTATTGCTGTCCGACCGTCAATTGCAAGGCGGGAGAAGCGGCGAAAAAACGGGTCGTATCGGGCGTTTCTTTTGTCCGCAGACCGCCTGAACTGTCAACGCCGACGTTGTTGTACCAAATCCACGCCAAGCCATATTGTTGGGGCGAAAGTGTCCAACCTTGGGCATTTGTGGTGAATTGAGTACTGTAAACTTGGGCGGAAATGGTGAAAGTGCTTAGAAAAATAAGCACGCAGAAAGCTAAAAACGCTGGTGTACGTGTTGGCTTTAGATACATAGACTAAACTGGTTTGTAAGTTTTAAAAAAAAATGGTTACACCATAGGTTGTTTGCTTGTTTTTGTTTCTTAGATGTCGTAAACTTGAAGTAATGTACAGAGGTTTTGCCTAATGAAAAATGTTAGTGGTTGATTGCAAAAAAATTGAATAAAAATAGGTGATTCATGCACATTTCACGCTTTTGAAGCCGCAAACTTAGGACGCCTTACCAAAAGGCGCAACAATTTGGTGTTAATTTTTTAAATTTTATTTTAAATGAAGAAATACTTCGATATGTTTTTCGGATGTCATTGCGCTACGCCCTGTGTTTGGTGTCTTTAATTTCAAAAAAAGGACCCCTCAGTATAAAAGCCGTTTTTGACTCAAAATCGAGTCGAAAACGGCTTTTATACTAAAGATGTGATGTGTTTTTAGTTTGCATTTTAATTGCTGAAAGGTCAATTTTCAGGCGGATGTGTACCAAAGGGGATAATACATTCTCGGTATTCGATTAATTTTACACGATTCAATGTAAGTTCCTTCACCGTGCAGCGACCGATTGCTGATATGCCAATAATTTTAGTAGTGTCTTCATTCCAAGCAAAATGCTCTTTCCAAATGTCTTTACGGGGATTAAATAAGGGAATCCATTTACTTGTTAGGCTATCGAAAACTTTTATTTTATTGGATTTCAAGCGATTACAAAGAAAACAGGCGTAAGCCAGATTCTCAAATTCGGAAGTGCCATCTAAACTCTCTGGTATAATATGGTCAATTGTAAAAGATGTTGGAGAGTATTTATCTTGGCTTTTACAATACTCACAACACTTAAAAGCGCGGAGAATAACGGTCTCTCGTACTTCATTGGAAATGGTGAATTTAGCCATTGATGGGTGTATTTATACCTAATTGTGCCATCAATTTATCAATTGACACTTGGCGCAACATGGCTAACTGAGAGAGGCATTTTAGTCTTTCAACACTATAATTTTCGTAGGCTTCGGCTAATTTAAGTGATTCCGTTTCTTCCTTTAGCGTTAAAGCACCGTGTTCCAATTTCCAATCAAGGTAGGTTAAACGCTCCCATTTTTTAGGGTCAAATTCACTGTTTATTTTGTTCAACAATTGTGATTCTAAAGCATTTAAGGATACCGCATTTCTTCGTACACGCAGCGTGAACAACTCCCGATACAATTGTTCAAATTTGTTTGTCTCCAAATTTTCTACGTTATTTAATATTTCACTA
>JAYUKJ010000146.1:0-1619 GCA_043764555.1 Saprospiraceae bacterium | reverse complement strand
CTATACGGGTTGACGAACCAATACTTTGTATGGTTGCAATATGCCTTAATTCTTTCAAATAGCGATTCTCCTTATTTTCAATCATTTGCCATTTGCCTTTGAATTGATCAATGCGGGCAATAATCGTAAACAGTTTTTGGTTGATTTTTAGGTCGAAAGACATTTTTTTTTCCATCAGATAATTTTTTTGAAACACTTTAAATTTTTTATTAAGAAAAATCTTGTCGCGCAAATGTCGCGAATTGTCGCATAAATTCAAATTTTGTCGCATAAATGTCGCAATTGTCGCGCAAATTCAAGTTTTGTCACATAAATGTCGCGAATTGTCGTATTTTTTAGCTCCATAAAATATTTCGGAATTATCGGCTTTATGTCGCATTTTGAATTTATCGCTCATTCCCGAAGGGAATCTATGTTTATAGGCAGATTTAAAGCTGTTTTCCTCAATCCCGAAGGAATTATACGTCAATTTTCGACGTTTTTACATATAATCCCTTCGGGATTGAGGCAAAGCGTGATTTATTTTTCTATAAACATATATTCCCTTCGGGAATTTAAGACGTGTTTGCTTATGCGACATAAAGCCGATAATTCCGAAATATTTTATACCATCAGTTTGATAACGACATTGAAAAGTAGTCGGCAACTTTAGTTGCCGCTAAAACTACGCGGCAACTAAAGTTGCCGACTACTATCTTTCAATGTCGCTATCAAAGCACCAAAATTGAACACGTAGCAACAATCATAAAATGTGTTAATCATGCAAGTTATTTCTAAAATTGTGTAATAGTTGTAAGGCATTGAAATCTGAACTTTGTTCTATGATTAAACAATTAAAAGTAAATAAAATGACGACTAAAAACATATTAATAATCGCCTTGTTTTTTTTGGCATCCGTACCTCTTTTTGCTCAAAAAACAAATGGACACGACCTCTACATCAGCAGCGCAATTGTAAATATTCTACGTAAAAACACGGCTATTTTGCCTAAAAATAGCTCAATTATGGTTCAAAAGTCGTTTTATACTGAGGGGTCCTCTTTTAGAAAAATACAACTTCAGTTGGATAAAAAAACGGCGGTTGGCACGTTTGATTTCCCTTTGACTTTTGTTATTGGTTCCCATAAAAAATCTACTGCCGATGGTCGTACAGTCATTAAATATTTATCGGTATTTGGTCATTTTGACACCGATAGAGGCGCGGGCGGCGGCTTAACAATGACCTATTAAACGAGCTAAAAATGTGTGAATAGTGTAAATTATTTAAAAAGTTGTGTAAGACTTATTCCTTGAAAGAGATTGACCTTTGCGCTATATAAATCACTCAAAACGTCGGCGAGGTTTGAAACCTCGCCGACGTTGAACGCTCATTAATCACAACTTAAAAAAACAAAAAATGAATAATCAAATCGTTTTAAATCGTCCAAATACTGCCCAAACTGCTGTATCAAATGCTGGTGCGACCCTATTGTTTCCAAGAGTTATTGCGAGAAATGACGTGCAACAGCCCATCAAAAACCAATTACCCGAAGTTTTACTCATCACGTCTTATCCGCCCCGCGAATGTGGCATTGCAACGTATTCGCAGGACTTATTGAAAGCATTGAACAATAAATTCGG
>JAYUKJ010000145.1:0-1619 GCA_043764555.1 Saprospiraceae bacterium | reverse complement strand
AGCACATCGCCTCCGAAAAGTCCCTTTCACGTCCCGTTAGGGACATTATATAAAATGTGTCGATTATTTAAGTCGAACTACTTAGTTGATGAAAACGTCTTTTTGTTCTAGCAATTTGAATTAGGGCGAAAATGTACAACGCCTTGTGTATTCGATTAATACTGAGGGGTCTCTTTTTTGATGAACAAGGACAAACAACGTGTTTTTAAGGTCGAATTACGCCTTGTCCAAACTTATTTGTGAAGAATTGATGTGGGAAAACTGCCTTTTCAGTAGTGTTTTGTTTTTTAAATAGGTTGTTCACATAACATTTGTAACGACAACTGAGAACGTATAATTGTTTGCAAGTGCTGCCTACAATCTAAAAAAAAGTCTAAATATTAAAATTAAAGAACCCATGACAAATCCTTCTTTGGGCTACATTGTTAGAAGGTTTCAACTTTCGCAGCGTTTTCCTAAAACCCATAAAACACCCCCTCCCGAAGAAGAATCAGGACAAGTCCGTATAAATGCCTAAAATTCGTCCAATCGCTTGCAATTTCCATTTAAACGACTACTTTTGCCGCCACAAATTAGATAATACCGCGCTGGTCCCGTAGTTCAATGGATAGAATAGAAGTTTCCTAAACTTTAGATATGGGTTCGATCCCCGTCGGGACCACTTTTTTTTTAATGCCTAAATAATTAAGAATCAAAAAATTAAAAGCCGACTTGACTTAATTGTCAAGTTGGCTTTTTAAATTTAATTTTTGATTCTTAATTTTTAATTCATTTTCATGTTTACTTTTGCAGCCAATTTTTACACGATTAAACCAATCTACGGATTCGTTGTTTATCTTAAAAACTTGATTACCAATTATTTATCTCATTTTTTTGCTTCGCGCAATATTAAAAACTACGCAGTCAATCATGTCCATTAAGGTCTTTAAATTCGGCGGTGCATCGCTTCGAGATGCCGAAAACATCCGAAATGTCGCCGCTATTCTGCAAAAATTCAAGTCCGAAAACATCTTAATTGTCGTCTCCGCAATGGGCAAAACGACGAATGCTTTGGAAGAAGTCATTGCTTCTTATTTTGAACGCGACGGGAAAGCGTTTGATACGTTGAACAGCATTCGGGCAAAACACGAGGCTTTAATTCACGAATTAATGGGCAACGACGCGGCTGTTTTGGCCGATATTAACGATATTTTGGTTGAAGTTGAATGGATTTTGGAAGATGAGCCGCACGATGCTTATGATTATATTTACGACCAAATTATTGCCATTGGCGAATTAATCAGTTCTAAAATCGTTGGCGCGTATCTGAATAAAGTCGGTTTGTCCACAACTTGGCTCGACGCCCGCGACGTTTTGCGCACCGATGAGACTTGGCGAGAGGCTGTAATTGATTGGAAAACCACGCAATACAACGCAGAAACGGTTGTAAAGCCGATTTTTGCCAATTATACTGAGGGGTCCCTTTTTGCGATTACGCAAGGCTTTATGGGCGCCACAAAAGACAACAATACGGCAACGCTTGGCCGCGAAGGCTCGGACTATTCCGCCTCAATTTTTGCGCATTGTTTGGACGCCGAAGCGATGTTTATTTGGAAAGATGTGTCGGGCGTTTTGAGTGG
>JAYUKJ010000144.1:0-1622 GCA_043764555.1 Saprospiraceae bacterium | reverse complement strand
CGTTGATGGAGTTTAATCACGCTCGGTGTGGCTTGAAGGTTGGCATCAAGTTTTCCCGCGCCTAAGGCAATTTGAGCGGTGATGTTTAAGCCCGTTTTGTTGGTGCCAAAATTATTGACGACCCAATAATAATCGCTAAAAACGTTTACGCCCGTCACCTGCGTCCCCGTCGGCTCGCCTTCCAAACGGTAAGCAAACACATCGCCCGTACCAACGGTGTTGCCATAATTGAGCGTCAAATCCGTCCCTGTGAACGCCTGATTGGTGGCAGTAGCGGGGTTAGTGATAAGAAAAGTCGTGCCTTTGCTCACATTTGCGCCCGATGTCACCCACGTTGCCCCGTTCACCGTCCCGTTGAAACCGCCAATATTGTCGGCAGTCGTGGCTTGGGGGGTGGGTTCATTGAATGGATACAGGCTTGCCAAATTCGCGGCGGGCGTCGGTGAAGTCAAGTGCATATTTCTACGGATAAGGGATTGCGTGCGCGCACCCCGCCATATCCGAAATTCATCAATTCTTCCCTTGAAATAGTAACTGTTATCGCCTCTTTTACCAATATTAAAACCATCAGTCGTGTTAGGATTGACAACGGTCGTTGTTCCCGAACCTACTTCAATCCCATTGACATAAATGCTTACGGCTGGCGTTGCGGCGGCATCGTAAGCGATAGCGAGGTGCGCCCATTCGTTGGTGGGCAGGGCGTTTGGTGCGTCAATGAAAACACCCGCCGTAGGAATAAATCGAATCCCATTGTTACCAATGCCGCCAAAATGCACTTCCATTTGCTCATTGGCTTTACTACACAAAAACTGAATATCGTTGGGCGTATTCGGTGTCCAATACACCCACGCTTCAAGGGTGTAACTGGTGAGTGCATTGTCATTATCGGGTATCGTTATCGCATTTGAAACACCGTCAAAAGACAAGGCATTGCCCCGTCTTTCGGTCAAAGGATTGGTGACGGTGAGGGTAAAGGGGTAAGCCGTGGCGCAAGTGCCATTGCTGATGTTCAACGTGAAATTAAACGTTCCGTAAGGCAAATTGCTCGGCAAAGCCACCAAAATGGGCGAAATACTGAGGGGGGTGTTGTTGACCGCAACAAAATTCGGCAAGGCGTTGCCCGTCGTTGTGGCGATAGAATATGTCGTTGGCGCACCCGCTAAAGTGCTAAACGGAATGGAAAAAGACGTGCTTGTATTCAATACGTTGCTGATATTTCCAAGCGTGAGCGTGGGAGAAGTATTGACCGTTATGGTCATGGTTTTTGGATTGGCACATTGCCCAACGGCGGGTGCAAACGTATAAGTCGTTGTGGCTGAATTGTTTAGCGCAGGCGACCATGTTCCCGTTATGCCATTGGTGGAAGTCGTTGGCAATGCCGCCAAAGTAGCCCCCGAACAGATGGGCGCGACCGCCGTAAAAAGGGGCGTTGTAGGTGTTCCCGTTACGACAACGGCAACGGTTGCTTGTTGCGTTGCGCCAAATTCATCGATCATTTTGACCGTGTAGGTCGTGTTACTCGTCGGCGAAGCGGTGACGGAACTGCCCGTTGCCGCCGTTAAAGTCGTTGACGGACTCCACGTATAAACCGTTTGGTCGGCGCCAACAATACCAAAACCATA
>JAYUKJ010000143.1:0-5363 GCA_043764555.1 Saprospiraceae bacterium | reverse complement strand
AATTTTTCTATAAACATGTATTCCCTTCGGGAATTTTAGACATTTTTTGATTGGATATGAGAAATTTTATAACAAACAACTTTCTGTACATCCCATAGAATTGAAGGAATCTTCCTAAGATGTACAAAATTCAGAACCCGACAGTATTAATGTGAAGGACTACTTAGGAATAAAATGAAAAAGGGGTATTGTCAAATCAGACACTATCCCTTTTTCATTTTAGTATCGCAATATCATTTTAAACCTATTTTTTCAGATTTTCAAGATACGTTTTTAACCGACTCAAATGCCCGTCGGCGAGCAAAATTGCTTGAACCGACCAATGAGAGACATCGACATCGCGTATTTTTCCTTCCAAAAGAATCTCTTGCAAACGTTCGGGCGTGGTTTCCGAAATCTCCTGCCAATTGTCAATTCCTGCGCTTTTCAACACCCGTTCCATCTCCGCACTAATGCCTTCGATGGCTTGCAAATTAGAGGCATCGGCTGCATCAGTCGTCGGTTCTGCTTCAATTTCTCTTGGCGTATTGATTGCATCTGTGACAAGGGCGTCGGGCGTCACAAAAGATTGATTACCAAGGGGCAATGGTATTCCAACTGTTTTTTTTTCAAGCGCCGCTTCGGTTTCAGAAGGCTTATTTTCGACAAGGTTGCTTTGTGCAATATCCTTATTTTCAATAAAAACTTCTACTTCGACAGGGTTGTTTATTGGCTCCTCAACCGCGGTTTCTACCGTAGATTCGGCATCAACGGTGTCAAATTTGATGGAACGCGGGTCTATCATCTGCAAAGGGGACCCCTCAGTATAAGTGCCATTTTGAGGCATTTTCACAACCATCTTGGGCAATTGCGACGCAGGCGGTTGGTTGACTTCAGTCACAACTTTCTGAATCGTTTCCTCTTCGGCAACGGTTTGCAATTTCAAGATTTTATTACGCAAATAATCGCCTTCGTCGGTCAAATACTTGATTTTATCCCGCTTCGACGCCAACGTGTCTTGCAGATTTGTGATTTCTGAATTGTGCGTTTCAGTCACCACCGCGGCGTCTTCATACAACTTTTGATAGTTCTTTTTTTGCATTTCAAGCTGTGTTTTCAAGCCTGAAATTTCGGCGTATTGCGCCCGCGTCAACCCATCAAGTTTGTTGCGTTGCTCATCGGCGAACGACAATTGTTGCTCCAATTGCTGAACCTGCGAATGCGGCGTTGCGAGGTTGAATTGCGTTTGCAACAAGTCTTTTTCGTCTTTCAACGCTTGGACTTCTCGGCCCGCGCCAATGACATCTTGCTTCAAAGTCTTTTTTTCGATATTGAAAAAATAGTCGGCAAGCAAATAGCCACACAAGCCCGCAGCGAGTGTAGAAAGCGTAAAAACGACGCCATTTTGGTAAGATTCACTGCGAATTGCCCACAACATAATGACGGCAACGGCGGCAAGTAGGGAAAATAAAAAAGCTCTCATTGAAAAAACCTGTTTTGTTCTGGTACAGTAATTATAAGTTTCGCATAGTTTTTATATTATTACAATGTTTTATTCGTAAGGGTTTTAGTTCACAAACCTATGATTTATCTTGCATATTACCCTAAAAAGAGTAGATAAATTTCAAGAAACACCACTTTAAAAAGTAATCGAAGAGACCCCTCAGTATTTTCACTAAAAAATCGCACCTTTGCGCCTCGAATGTCACTAAACGCTACAAATACCGTCAAATAGAGGCATTCGTAACTCTCTAACGTAAAGATTCCCTAAAGGTTAGCGGAGAAATTTAGTATTTCAAAAAAGGGAAAAGTTTTTTAAATTAATTTTAATGAAAAAAAGTAACGACCGTCCGCCGCGCAAAAGCGACACAAAACGACCGTCCGATAAACGCTCGTTGTCGAACGACCGCCCCAAAGCCGACCGCCCAAAGCCGTCAACACGTCCGAAAACGGACCAATCGAAACCAAATGACAAGCCGTTCAACGCGCGTCCAAAACCCGACTTTGGGGCAACAGACCCAAAACGCGGCGTTAAAAATGACCGTCCAAAACGCGATTTCAGCGACAAACCAAAACGCGATTTCGGCAGTTCAGATGACCGTCCAAAACGTGATTTTAGCGACCGCCCGAAACGTGATTTTGGCAGTTCGGAAGAGCGTCCAAAACGTGATTTTAGCGACCGTCCGAAACGTGATTTTGGTAGTTCGGAAGAGCGTCCGAAACGCGATTTCAGCGACCGTCCAAAACGTGATTTTGGCAGTTCAGATGAGCGTCCAAAACGTGATTTTGGCAGTTCAGATGAGCGCCCAAAACGCGATTTCAGCGACCGTTCAAAACGTGATTTTGATAGTTCAGAAGACCGTCCAAAACGCGATTTCAGCGACCGCCCAAAACGTGACTTTGATAGTTCAGAAGACCGTCCAAAACGTGATTTCGACAGTTCAGAAGACCGTCCTAAACGTGATTTTGGCAGTTCAGATGAGCGTCCTAAGCGTGATTTCGGTTCAGATGAGCGTCCAAAACGCGATTTTAGCGACCGTCCAAAACGTGATTTCGATAGTTCAGATGAGCGTCCAAAACGTGATTTTAGCGACCGTCCAAAACGTGATTTCGATAGTTCAGATGAGCGTCCAAAACGTGATTTTAACGACCGCCCAAAACGTGATTTTGGCAGTTCAGATGAGCGCCCAAAACGCGATTTCAGCGACCGCCCGAGACCGCGTGATTTCGGTTCATCAGACGCCTTGCCTAAGCGTGGTTTAGGTGGTTCGGATGAGCGTCCAAAACGTGATTTCAACGACCGACCGAAGCGAGATTTTGGCAGCTCGGATGAGCGTCCAAAACGTGATTTTAGCGACCGACCGAAGCGAGATTTTGACAGCTCGGACGACCGTCCTAAACGCGATGCAAAACCCTTTAGCGACCGTCCAAAACGGGAGCCAAAGTCTGAAAGTTCGGCGCCAAAGCGTGAAAGTCGTCCAAGAATTGGCAAATCAAAAAACGCAAAAGGTAAGTCTGACGCGGGCTTCTCGCTTACCGAACGCCCCGTTTATCGCCCACACATTGACGAAGTAAAAAAGACAACGGAGGACATTCGCCTCAATAAATATTTGGCAGACAGCGGTGTTGCGGCGCGGCGGAAAGCATCCGACATGATTTTGGCGGGAGAAGTGAGCGTAAATGGTCAAGTTTGTAAAGAACCCGGCTATCGCGTTCAACCGAAAGACGACGTGAAGCACAACAATAAGGACGTCAAACCCGTCGAAAAAATGATTTATTTGTTGATGAACAAACCCAAAGATACCATCACGACGGTCGCCGACGAACGCGGTCGCCACACGGTTTTGGAGATTGTGGGCAGGACGGTAAAGACGCGGATTTTTCCCGTCGGACGGCTTGACCGCGACACAACGGGTTTGCTTTTGTTGACAAATGACGGTGATTTGGCGCAAAAAATGACACATCCGAGCTATCGCCTCAAAAAATTGTATCAAGTTGAACTGCACAAAGCGGTGACAAAACACGATATGGAATCCATTGCGGCGGGTCTTGAATTGGAAGATGGTACGGCGGAAGTTGATGGGGTAAATTACATCGAAGATGTGGCTAAAAGCGAGGTAATGATTGAGATACACATTGGAAAAAATCGTATTGTTCGACGCATTTTTGAACATTTAGGCTATCAAGTCGTCAAACTTGACCGCATTTATTACGGCGGTTTGACCAAGAAAGACTTGCCACGCGGCGGCTATCGCTCGTTGACGGAGCGCGAAGTCATTATGTTGAAACATTTTTCAGGAAAATAGGCATTTCTATTTGTTGGTGGTTACTCGTTAAGGACCCCTCAGTATTTTGGGCTAAATAACGAGTAACTAACAACAAATAATCGTTAACCAATAACTTTACAGATGGTAAAATTTGATAAAACTTGGACTCTATTTCTCGACCGCGACGGCGTTATTAACCGCCGAATCAAGGACGCGTACATCAGCGATTGGGATGATTTTGATTTCATCGTTGGCAGCATTAAAGCCATTGAAAAACTGAGCGGTATTTTTGGAACCGTCGTTGTCGTGACCAATCAAGCGGGCATCGGCAAAGGTTTAATGACCGAAAAACAACTCAAAGAAGTGCATCGCCAATTTTTGAAAACAATTGATTTGCTCGACGGACGCATTGATAAAATTTATCATTGCCCTGACAAACCCGATGCGAAATCACCAAATCGCAAACCCGAAACGGGCATGGCTTTGCAAGCAAAAGCCGATTTTCCCGAGATTGATTTCTCAAAATCAGTCATTGTCGGCGATTCTAATTCCGACATGGATTTTGGCAAACGGCTCGGCATGACGCGCATTTTTATTGAAGGAAAAAAAGAAGACCCCTCAGTATTTGAGCCGCATTTCACGTTTAAAACGTTGAAAGAATTTGCGGATGCGGTCAATTAATCGCTTGGTTAAGTCCAAACGATTTAAAACAAAAGCCGTCTCGTTGGTCAACGAGACGGCTTTTATTTTGCTTATTTCCAAAAATAATCATTGATTATCAAGGTTTTATCATAAAACGCCCTTCGTTGACGGCAATTGCATATTGTTAGAATCGCGGCGAATGGCCATTTTTATGGCTTTCGCAAACGCTTTAAAAATGGCTTCAATTTTATGGTGTTCGTTCGTTCCTTCCACTTTAACATTGAGATTGCAACGTGCGGCATCGCTGAACGATTTGAAAAAATGGTAAAACATTTCCGTTGGTACGTCGCCAATTTTTTCCCTTCGGAAATCAGCGTCCCACACCAACCACGCGCGACCGCCAAAATCCAGCGCGACTTGCGCCAAACAATCGTCCATCGGCAAGCAAAAACCATAACGCTCGATGCCCAACTTCGACCCCAAAGCCTGATAATACGCCTCGCCGAGTGCCAAAGCCGTGTCTTCTATCGTGTGATGCTCGTCGATGTGCAAATCGCCGACGACCTTTACTGACAAATCTGAACCTGAATGACGGGCAAGTTGGTCGAGCATATGGTCAAAAAAGCCCAATCCAGTCTCCATTTTGCCTTGTCCAGTGCCGTCCAAATTCAACGAAATCGTAATATCTGTTTCTTTAGTCGTGCGGCGAACGGCAGCCGAACGGTCGGCAAGTTTCAAAAATTCGTAAACATCTTTCCAGTCCATAGTCGTCAAAGCGCAATCATTCTCCAGAGCTAATTCCTTGATTTTCAAATCATTATCGCTCAAATAAATACCTTTGCAACCCAAGTTTTTAGCCAACTGCACGTCCGTTACGCGGTCACCAATGACAAACGAGTTTTTCAAATCATAGGACCCCTCAGTATTTTCGATGTATTTTGTCAACATTCCCGTTCGCGGTTTGCGCGTCGGTGC
>JAYUKJ010000142.1:0-1626 GCA_043764555.1 Saprospiraceae bacterium | reverse complement strand
AAAATTGATTAAAAATGCGCCAACGTTTACAAACACTGCTTTTTTTAGCGCTTATACTGAGGGGGGGGATTTTGTTCGCTCAAGACCCGATTTTCAGTCAATTCTACGCAGCGCCTTTGCAACTTAACCCTGCTTTTGCGGGTACTGCCCAAGCGCCTTTCATCGCTGCGAATTATCGGATGCAATATCCGAGCTTTTTGAGCGGCGCGGCTTATTCGACCTTTGCCGTGAGCTATGACCAAGCCTTGAACCGCTCTAACAGTTCAATTGGCTTGTCGGTTATGACGGATGATGCGGGTCAAGGGATTTTCAAAAAGACGTATGCCAGCGCGATTTATTCCTATAAAGTGACGATTCGGGACGATATTCAAGCAAAAATTGGCGTGGAAGCGGGTTTGATTCAATCCAATCTGAATTGGGACAAGCTCGTTTTTTTTGACCAACTCGACCCCATCACGGGCGGTTTGAATCCCGACGGCACGCCGCGTCCAACGTCTGAACTGCGCCCAACGGAATTGAATAAAACATTATTTGATTTGTCAACGGGCTTTTTGCTCAATGCTAAAAACTTTTACGTTGGTCTGTCGGCTAAGCATTTGGCGACGCCGAATGAAGGTTTTTTAGGTGCCAATCAGAATCTGCGCGTCGGTTTGCCGATTCGTTGGTCACTGCACGGTGGTTACGAAATTACGTTGAAAGAAGGCAACCGTCGGCATCCAAAAGTGTTCGTGACGCCGTCGGTTTTGGTGGTCAAACAGAGTGATTTCGCGCAAGTGGTCGTTGGTGCTTACGCGGGTTTTGGACCGCTTTTCTCGGGTTTGTGGTACCGCCAAACGCCTACTAATCCCGATGCCGTGATTTTGACGCTTGGTTTCAAGCAAGAAGCGTTTAAAGTTGGGTACAGTTATGATTTTAGCATCAGTCCGTTAGCGGGCAAAACGGGTGGCTCGCATGAACTGTCTTTGACGATTAATCTCGACCCGAATCCGCGGAAATATGATTACAATGATTGCTATCAGATGTTTAGATAGTCGCTACTTTTGCACGACGCCATAGGTCTATGGCGTCGTGCAAGTCTTACAGTAAAGATTACAGCTCAGACGATTATTCCAATCAAACGAATACAATTTCACAAAATAATTAACGAAACAGCAACCATAATTTATTCATGAGAAAACTTCTACGCACGGCTTATCGCCTTTTAATTCAAAACCGCATTATTCGTTGGACGTGGCTTTTAGCGCTCGTTTTGTACGGTGTCAAGATAGGCACCGACCGTGGTTTTGCTTGGCGCAAGATGCCCTCGGCAAAGACCATTTTTACGCTTTTGCCCGCTGATGTCGAGAGTTTTACGATTCAGAACGCGGCTGCCGAAGACCTTACTTTTTCTCGTCAAGATGCCGTTTGGTTGGTTGTCAAAAACAACATCACGCTGCGTTTGCCCGAAGATTCGGTGCGTCCGTATTTGACGCTTTTTAGTCGAATGGAACGGCTTTCGGTTAAAACGTTGGACCAAAAGGACGTTTATACTGAGGGGTCCGATGAGCGGGCAAAATGGTTGGTTTCGGTGTTTGAGAAAAAAGGCGTAAAGCGTTCTTTTTCAATACATTACACCGCTTTTGATTC
>JAYUKJ010000141.1:0-1630 GCA_043764555.1 Saprospiraceae bacterium | reverse complement strand
AGGCGACTGAAGTCGCCTGTACGTTGTTATGAATTTTGGCCAAAGGTTCATTTTAAGCATCACGAAGTTGTCACGGCGTTTTATACTGAGGGGGTAGATATTGAATTTTAATCTATCCATCAGATGCCGCAACATGAAATCTTACTTTATAGCTCACTCATGTTACGCAGAGGTGCAGCGCACCGTGATATTTGTAGAAAAAAAGATATAAAAGTTATTAGGTGCAGCGCACCGTAACTTATTCACAACTAATGGTTTCGGTGCGCTGCACCTTTTGAACATTATTCCTACTTATTCCTACAAATATTAAGGTGCGCTGCACCTCTGCGTAACATGAGTGAATTAAGACATTCGTGAACTTGGTGTGTTGATTTGTTGATTCTAAAATGATAATTGATTGGTTCTTAGTTATTAAAGGAGGCGGTTCGTTGCAAACTACTTAGTTCTCTTTGGCACTCTAAGATTGAGGGCGAAAAAGGTAGCCACGGAGCTTGCTCCGTAAGGCATAAAATAGTCCATACTTTCAATTAATGAGTGCTTACGGAGCAAGCTCCGTTGCTACCTTCTTTAAGTGCCAAAGTAGAATTAGAAAGAAAAATCTTCATCAGCGCAACGATTATTGAAGCCTGCTATTTATATTAGGTACTAAAAAAAACATTTAAACGTTTAAACAAATTAATAAAATGATGTTTTAAGTTACGGAATTATCGGTTTTATGTCGCACATTAAATCTTGTTTTACATTCCCGAAGGAAATGTATGTTTATAGAAAACCCAACACGCGTTTTTCCTTAATCCCGAAGGGATTTTATGTAAAAATGCGCCGATTGAACATATAATCCCTTCGGGATTGAGGCGAATTGCTTTGAATATTCCTATAAACATAAATTCCCTTCGGGAATGTGTGATAAACTAAAATTGCGACATAAGGCTAATAATTCCGTTAAGTTATTCATATTCATTGTAAGATACTGAGGGGGTGTTATTGCGGCGTAGCTGCAAAATCTCGGTAATATTACTCAACTAAACGTTTTTCTATCGGGGCGTAGCCCTACAATAAGCCTGTTTTGCGGTTACACTGCATTTAAAATTATCGGTTGTTATTAAATATTACCAAGATTTTGCAGCTACGCCGCAATAAAACACCCCCTCAGTATAAACGCCAAAAAATGCTTATTTTTACTGTTTAAACGTTTAAACAATCGTATAAAAAAAAGGTTTTCCTTTAAACTGATGATTCTTGAACGATGAGGGTTGTGTCTAAATGTACTTGAATCAAACTGTTATCGTAATTTTCTATTTTTCCAATAAGTGCCGCTATCGCTTGCTTGCCCAATTTTTCTAAGGGTTGTTGCACGTGTGTGATAGAGGTAGCGAAAAGGTCATACGCATCCGCGTAATCAAAAGCCACGATTGCCAACTCTTGTGGGACTTTTACTTTGGCATTTTTCAAATATTTTAAACCACTTATCGCCAATTTATTTGAGCAAAAAAGCACTGCATCAATCGGCGGATTTAGTTGCAACAGATGGTTAAGGCGCGTTTCTATTTCTGATTGACTGTGTTCGGTACTTACTTCTTGAATAAAATCTTTGGTATAATGCGCTTTATTGATGGACAATGCGGCTTTA
>JAYUKJ010000140.1:0-20186 GCA_043764555.1 Saprospiraceae bacterium | reverse complement strand
TTTAAAGTCGCGCTACATTCAAAATTAACGTAACGCGACTTTAAAGTCGCGCTACATTCAAAATTACCGTAACGCGCCTTTAAAGTCGCACTACATTCAAAAGCTTTGCAACAATTAATTTAAAATCAATTTTTCAATAATTAAAAAAAACTAAATCGTCATGGAAAAGCTCTTTGCAACGTGCCTTATTGTTTGCGCCTTGATTGGCTTCACAATCGCACAAAATCACTCAGAAAATACGGTTTCAACATCAAAATCAAGCACATTTAACGTCTATTCGGACAGTGATTCGACGGCGAATCCGTTTGTGGAAATGCCCAAAACGCCGCAAATTGCAATATTGGAACGCGAGTTGGCACAATTGGAATCCGAATTGCCCACTTTTGAAAAAGACAACAATGCCGACATCAAATCATTGGAAAAGGAATTGGCAGAAATGAAAAGCAAAACGCCAATTAATGAAAAAGAAAACGATGCGACAATTGCAAAAATCGAAAAAAAAATAACGCAATTAGAAGCTGAATTGGCTGTTTTTGAAAGCGACATTAATTCAAAAAACCAAAAAATTAAAGAGAAAATTGAATTAAAACGCAAAGAAAAAGACGGCAAATCGGGTGATGATTTGCGCGAATTGAAAGGCGAAATTCAAGAATTAAAAGGTGAAATTCAGTCCAATTTGGGCGAAGTTATGAGCAAAAAAGGTGACATAATGGGATTGCGCGGTGAGATAATGGGATTGCATGGCGAACGTATGGAACAGAACGGTGAATTGCAAGGAAAACATGGCGAAATCATGGGAAAACAAGGCGAATTGATGGGAAAACGCGGTGAAATCATGGGGAAACGCGGAGAAATTATGGGGGCAAAACACGAGCAAATCGCGGCACTTATGTTGGCTGATTTGATGAAAGACGGCATTATTACGGACGATAAAAAAGTGAAAATCAAATTCAATACGGATGAATTAGTTGTCAATAATGTCAAACAATCGGACGCGGTTTTTCAACGCTATAAAACCAAATACATTAAAGCCACAAATTGGGATATTTCTATATCCATTAAAAACGGCAATAGAAATATTAGCATCCATATTGACGAAGAGGATTAGCTTGCAAAACGTCGGCGAGGTTCAAAACCTCGCCGACGTTAAACACACAACTCATAATCAATAATTCTTAATTTTAAAACGTCGGCGAGGTTCAAAACCTCGCCGACGTTAAATACACAACTCATAATCAATAATTCTTAATTTTTAATTCAATCAGATCATGCTTAATTTCTTCTCAAATAATTTAGAAAATGCCTTTGGTTGGATGATTATTCATTCGATTTGGCAAGCCACTTTAATTGCCATTATTACAGGAATTATCTTGATTTTGTTGCAAAAAAAATCGGCGCAAATCCGTTATATTGTTGCTAATTCGGCTTTAATTTTAGTATTAATTTCGGCAATGGCAACGTTTTATTTTCACCTTGAAAAGAGCGATGACATCAATCCTGAAATCGTTGCGGCAATGGAGAAAGCAAAAACGCAAACCATTGTCTTTCAACAGAATACGACGGATGCGGCAGAAAAATCGCTTGAAAATACGACCGAAATCAATTCAGAAGGACCCCTCAGTATAAACGCCTTTAAAAGCTATTTTAATCAGCATTTACCACTAATTGTCATGCTGTGGTTATTGGGTGTAACGGTGTTTATTTTGAGACTATTAAGTGGCATTAGTTACACCGCTTATTTGCGCAATAAAATGAATTTTCCGACCGATGAATATTGGTTAAAAACGTTGGAGAATTTGAAAAATAAAATTGGTTTAAAGCAAACAATTGAATTGATGGAATCCGCTTTGGTGCGTTCGCCGATGGTTGTTGGGCATTTAAAACCGATGATTTTGTTTCCAATTGGCGCCATAAATCGGCTCAATCCAAATGAAGTAGAAGCGATTTTAGCGCATGAAATCGCGCATATTTTGCGAAAAGACTACCTTTTCAACATCATTCAGAGCATAATTGAGGCTTTGTTTTATTTTCATCCCGCCGTGTGGTGGTTGTCGTCGGTGGTGCGTTCGGAGCGCGAAAATTGTTGCGACGATGTGGCCATTAAGATTTGCGGCAACTCTATGACTTACGCCAAATCGCTCGTTAGCGTGCAAGAAATGGCACTTTATCCGTCGCAGTTGGCGATGGGATTTGCGGGAACTAAAAAAAATGAATTATTAATCAGAATTCAACGGGTTTTAAATCAACCCTACAAAAATATTAACAACATGGAAAAAATTATTGCAACCACCATTATTATCGCGTCATTAATCGGTTTGACGTATGCACAACGCAACGTCAATACGCCACAAAAAGTGGAAAAAATCACCGAAAACAGCTATATTCAAGACGGCGATGCCCCACTCAGTATCGCGGGTTTTTGGAGTGCGGAGGTCAAAAACGACGAAGTTTGCGTCAACTTCACGAGTCGCGGCGACGGCTGGAATATGCAAACAAACAAGTGTTTTGCTAAAGCGAATTTTTCCGCTTTGCCAACACAAGAGTCTGATTTTCAATTGATTAAAGAAGCGGGAACGGTAATTTTCAAAGGAAAATTTGAGGGCAATGAGGGTTATGGTAAATACACTTTTGCGCCAAACGAAGATTTTAAAAGCTATTTGGAAAAAGAGTTGAGCATTGCTAAATTAAAAGACGTCGATTTATTTCATCTTTTTACGAGCAATATCAATAAAGATTACATTGCTTTTTTGAAGCAAAATGGCTTTAATAAAATCACTAAATCGCAATTAATTCAATTGGCAATTCACAATGTGAATGACGATTTGCTAAAAGAATATTTTGCAACTTTCAGTAAAAATGAATTAAGCATTGACAAACTCATTCAATTCAGAATTCACGGTTTAGAAGGCAATTATATCCGCGATATGCGGAATATTTTCCCTAAAATTTCGGCGGACGAATTGGTTCAAGGCAGTATTCACGGTGTTACGAGCGATTTTATTAAAGAATTACACGACGCAAATGTACCTTTTGATGCCTTCGACCAAGTTGTTCAATTTCGGATTCACGGCGTTGATGGCGATTTTGCGGAACGGATGAACAAAGCCAATAAAACGCCTTTGCAAGCCGACGAATTGGTGAATGCTAAAATTCACAACGTTGAACCCGAGGAAGTGGAGAAAATGCAAGCATCAAGCGATAAAAAATTGACTGCCAATGATTTACAAAACTTTTCAATTCACAATATAACGCCCGAATTTATTGACGAAATGAATAATACGGGCTTTGGAAAATTGAATGTAGATAGATTAACGGCGGCTAAAATTCACGGCATTACGCCCGAATGGGCAAAACAAATGAAGGCAAGTTATCCTAAAATGAGCTTTGACCAATTAACGGGTTTTAAAATTCACGATGTTTCGTCCGAATTTGTGGCAAGTTTTAATCAATTGGGTTATGCTAATTTGAGCATGGATAATTTAATGGCATTTAAAATTCACGGCGTAAATCCTAATTTTATAAAAGAGTTTAAAGACATGGGTTTTAGCAATTTGTCGGCGGATAAATTAATTGCTTTTAAAATTCACGGCGTTAAAACGAGTGATGTTAAAAAGTACAAAGATTTAGGTTTAAACGACCTCGATAATGACCAATTAATTGCCTTTAAAATCCATAATTTAACGCCTGAATTTATTAAAAGCATTAAAGATGCGGGTTTGAAAGACATTGATACCGACCAATTAATTGCGTTTAAAATTCACAATATTACGCCGCAATTTATTCAACAATTTAAGGATAAAGGCTACGAATTGGACGCGGATAAAATTATCAATAAAAAAGTGCGCGGTAATAATTAAAAACGATTTAAACCCTAATTTTTTGAATTTTTAAATCAAAAAACAATGCAAACGACATTTCTTTGTTTCTCACATAATTTGAATTACGCGCTTGGTTGGACAGTCGTTCACAGCCTTTGGCAAGCCACCGTAATTGCCCTTTTGTCGGGCGTTTTGATGATAGCTTTGCGTGAAAAAACGGCTAAAATGCGCTATTTATTGAGCAACTTGGCACTTTTTACGGTGTTGGCGGCGTCAATTACGACGTTTTGTTTGTACTATGATTTCACCAAAGAGGCGGGACAAGTGGTCTTTATTCCTGATACGGAGTTAGAAACGTCGGCGAGGTTTGAAACCTCGCCGACGTTAAACACACCAACTTTAAATCCGATTGAAGGCCCCCTCAGTATAGACGGCTTAAAAGCGTATTTTAACCGTCATATTTATCTAATTGTTACGATTTGGATAATGGGCGTGGCCTTGTTTATGATGCGTTTATTGGGCAGCATAAGTTATGTTTATTATTTAAAAAGTCGTTTAAATTTTCCCGTTGATGAATATTGGCAGGAGCTTTTAGATGGTTTAAAAAATCGCGTCGGTGTGCAACGCGGCATTGATTTATTGGAGTCCGCAATGGTGCGTTCGCCGATTGTCATTGGGCATTTAAAACCCGTTATTTTGTTTCCAATTGGGGCAATAAATCGGTTGAATCCCGATGAAGTTGAAGCGATTTTAGCGCATGAATTAGCCCATATTTTACGCAATGATTACGTTTTCAACATCATTCAAAGCGTCATTGAAGCCTTGTTTTATTTTCATCCAGCGGTCTGGTGGATTTCTGCCCAAATCAGAAATGAACGCGAAAACTGCTGCGATGATATGGCGATTCAATTGTGCGGAAATGCCATGAATTACGCGAAATCGCTCGTTTCTGTCCAAGAAATGGCGTATTATTCACCTCAAATGGCGATGGCGTTTGCGGGAAAAAGCAACAAAAATCAATTGCTTTTGCGGGTTCAGCGCGTCCTGAATCAACCGCAAACGAAGACAAATGTGCGCGAAAAGCTCACGGCAACGTGCGTTTTAGTGGCGTTGATGGTTAGTTTGGCGTTTAGCAGCAATCGGTTGAATCAAAAAGAAAATGATTTATCAAATTCGATTACAACGACTGAAACGACAAGCGAAACAACGAGTTTCTCGTCCGAAAATGACGCACATACTGAGGGGTCCCTTTTTCTAAAATATTTCGATATAAACAATGAATTGGATTCATTGCCCATGAAATATGAAGTGAAAGATGGCGCGTATAATTTTTCGGATGCCACTCAAAACGTAGATTTAACGGTCAAAAACAACAGCATTACGCAGTTCAATATCAATGGCTTGGAAGTCGCTTCGGCGGACATTCCCAAGTTTGAAAAATTGATAAAACGGATAGTGATGCCGCAGCCGCCAACGCCGCCCGTGCCACCGAGTTCGACCGTGCCACCAATGCCACCAACGCCGCCGTCAATCAACGGTTTTTCGATGCAAAGCAATGGTAATCAGTTAAATATGGATGAGAATGGTTTGTATTTGAATGGTGTTGACGACAACGGAAAACCGATTCATTTGTCGGTTGACAAGAACGGTTTGGTGATGAATGGCGACGGTGTTCACATGAATTTTAGCAGCGACGAAGACACTTACGAGCAAGATGCTAAGCCTATTGAAGGCATAAAAAGTTATGATAAAAATTCAAAAATGACAAGCATTATTGGTAACAATGGAACGATTCAAAATTTTAATGAAAAAGGCGAATTAATTAATATTGTTAAACCGAGTGGCGTTATAAAACACTATAAAAATAAGCAATTACAGACAGTTAATAAATTTAAAACGGATAATAAGATTACTAAAAATCGAAATAATTCTTTTAGTATTCATTCAAAAGGAAATGACCCCTATAATACCGTTCGTTTTCTTGCGGACAATGGTTTTAGTTACGTTCTTTTTGATTTGAATGGCAATAAAATTTGGAAATGTTATCGTAATGACAATGCTTTAGGTGATTTAAAATTAATTAAGAATAAACCGTATTTTGACGGACACGAAGCAAGTTCGGAAGAATTAAAACGCTTGGGATTATTGTGGTATAACAATAGTTTAAATCCATTAACGGGTGGTTTTCAAATAATTACGAACAAAAATAGTAGTGTTCACATTGACAAAAATAATAACGAATATAGTAATGATAATGACGAAAATTGTGACGATTGTTTGGATAAATTAGAAGATAATTTAGATGATTTAGAAGATGAAATAAATAACCTTCGTAAGTCAGAAAATAAGTCAAAAAAATTAATTGAATTAAAAAATCAGTTAAAAGAATTGCAAAAAAAACTATTAAAAAAAGGCTTAGATAGAGGCGCAATTAGGGGTTGGGATGCTGAATTTCGTAATTTAAGAACAGATTTTGAAGCGTTTTTAAAGGATTGCAATTGCGCTAAAAATACCAGCTTTAATTATGGTTATACAAATAGTTACACAAACGATGAAAATGATAAAAGAAAGTATAAAATTGACGAGGCTCAAATCAGAAGAAATGCCGAACAAGCAGCGCGAAATGCGGAACAAGCCGTGCGAAATGCCGAGCAAGTTCGCCGTAATGCCGAGCAACTTCGTCGAAATGCGGAACAAGCAAAACGCGATGCCGAGCAAGTAAAAAAGAATGCGGATAGTGATAAAAGCGGCGTCGCAAAAGACGCTTTATTCAGAAATTTAGTGAAAGAAGGCTATTTGGAATTGAATAAAAAATGCACGGTTAAATTTGATAATGACGATTTAATTGTCAACGGCACTGCTTTAAACGACGCGATTTTTAAACGTTATTTGGCGGATTATGAGCAGAAAATCGGTCGGAAATCGAATTTTGCGATGAGTTTCAGCGGCATTATCACGCAAGTTAGTGACCGTGGTGTGAGTTTGACGGGGCGGTTTAGTTTGAGCAATAATGATTAGTGAATTATCAGGATTTTAGATGAAAATCTCATCATACTTCTTTGGGTTTTAAAGGGCTTTATTTTAACGAAAAATGAAGCCCTTTCTTTAAATCTCGAAGTACGAAAAATATCGTAGTGATGCAACCTTTTCAAAAAATCATTGACTTTACATTGAGGCTAATGCGTTAACCTTTTAAAACCTTATTTAACATTCCATAATTTTCAAAAGAAAGAGTTTTGCACTGTTTTTAGAATACTGCCCTTTCTAATTCTAAAATCCAATTTTAATAACCAATACCATTCACCAACTTCATCATGAAAAAGCTATTTGCAAAAATAAATTTTAAAAAAAGACCCCTCAGTATAATCGCGTTTTTGACGCTGTTTTTAACGGAAATTCCTGCCCAAATTGCTCCAAAAACGACGGCAAAAACTGCCGATACCACGGCTCAAAAATATACGAAATCCAAGCCGACTTATACGGCAACGCGGGTTTTGAAAGCACCAAAAATGGATGGTAAACTCGATGACGCCGCTTGGCAAACAGCGCCAAAAGCCGTGGATTTTGTCCAATTTGAGCCAAAACCGTTCACAAAACCGACAAATCCAACAGAAGTGCAACTCGTTTATGACAACGAAGCGATTTATATTTCGGCGTATATGCACAACGACCCGAAGCGCATTCGGAGCGATTTTAGCCAACGTGACCGCGATATTTTTGGTGCCAATACCGATTATTTTACCATCAGTTTGGACACATACGACGACGACCAAAATGGGTTCCGATTTGTCGTAACGCCCCGAAATGTGCAAGCTGATGCCCGCATGACACCGAATAATGCCGACTTCAATTGGGACGGCGTTTGGGTTTCGGCGACGTCAATTGTCGCAGATGGATGGATTATGGAAATGAAAATTCCGTATTTTAATTTGCGTTTTGCCAAAAAACCTGAGCAAAAATGGGGCGTCCAATTTTCCAATAAAGAACGTGGTTTGGGTGAGGTCAACACATGGTCGCCGTTAGACCCAAAAATTGATGGACAAGCCATTCAGTGGGGCGATTTAGTCGGTATTAAAGATATTGAACCGCCTTTACGTCTGCAATTTTCGCCTTATATCGCGGCGGATTATAAGTCAATCGGCGCGACAAATGCCGATGGAAAAAACATTTATGGCAGTGCCAAAAGTATTACGGGCGGTTTGGATATGAAGGTCGGATTAAACGATGCTTTTACGTTGGACGCAACGTTAATTCCAAATTTTGGACAAGTCCAATCGGACAATAAATTTCTGAACTTATCGCCTTTTGAGCAATTTTTTCAAGAGCGCCGACCGTTTTTTACTGAGGGGACCGATATGTTCGGACGCGGTGATATTTTTTACAGTCGAAGGATTGGCGGGCGTCCACGCAATTTTTATAGCACGTATAATAACTTAAAAACCAATGAGATAGTCAACACAAATCCCGAAGAAACACAATTATACAATGCCACTAAAATATCTGGGCGCAACAATAATAAGCTCGGAATTGGCTTTTTAAACGCAGTTGGTGCGCCGATGTATGCCACAATAAAAGATACATTGACGGGCAAAACGCGCGATTTCCAAACGGGTGAATTAACGAATTACAACCTCTTGGTTTTTGACCAATTGCTGAAAAATAACTCGTCCATCAGTTTCACAAATGCCGCCACAATTCGGAATGGCGACGGACGTGACGCCAATGTATCGGCTTTGCGCGCCAAATTTAGAGATAAAAATAACCACTACGAGTTCGGCATTCGCGGGCGTATGAGCCATATTTACAGACCAAATACGGCAACCGAATCAGGCTATTCAACGGATTGGAACGGCGGAAAAGTGAGCGGCAATTGGACATGGAGCGTCGGTCAAGAATTGCAAGATAACAAATGGAATCCGTCCGATTTGGGCTTTAATCAACAGCGCAATTATCTGGCAAGTTTTGCCAATTTGCAGTACCAACAAACCGAGCCAGGCAAGGTTTTTTTGCAATCAAATTGGTGGGTAGGCTTGTACCACACCATGCGTTATGAGCCGTTTGTTTACCAAGATGTGAACTTAAATATGGGTTTTTGGGGCAAATTTAAGGACCAATCTTGGGCGAATTATTACATGAATTTGCAGCCAAAAACCTACGATTATTTTGAGTCGCGGGGTGGCAATCAGTTTGCAAGACCCCCTCAGTATCGCGGTGGTTTTAACGTTGGAACGGACGATAGAAAGCGTTTGCAAAGCGTTTTTTCCATCGGTCTGGCGCGTATAAATGAGTGGGATAATACGGGAATTGACCTTAGCGTACAGCCGACTTACCGCGTTAGCAGCCGTTTTAGAATTGGCGTAGAATCGTCGCCGAGCTTCGCTTTTAACGATTATGGCTACAATTTCACGCAAAATGACGGTAGTTTTGGTAAACGCGACTTGCTTTTCGTCAACAACAGTTTGAATTTTATTTGGAATTTTACGCCTTACAGCAACGTGACTTTTAGGGCGCGTCACAATTGGACACGGGTGGCTTACGATAAGTTTTATACCCTCAAAGAAGATGGCTCGCTCACCTCTTCAAATGACTATAAAAAACAATCTGATGTGAGTTCAAATTACTTTAATATTGACTGCATCTACACATGGCAATTCGCACCCGGCAGCTTCTTCAATTTTATTTGGAAAAACAGTTTGGATAGCTATGTTTCATCAGCGCCGACAATTCGCAATCAGAATTATTTTGAAAATATTAACACCATTTCGGAAGCACCACAAAACAATAATTTCACCGTCAAAATGATTTATTTTGTGGATTATAATAAGGTGAAAAATGTGTTTAAAAAATCGTGATGTGTTAGCCACGGATTACACGGATTAACACGGATTTTTAAACACGAATTTTAGGAATTTTTAGCTACGGATTTACGGATTTTACGGATTTAGAGATTATGACGACTACGTTTAAATCCGTAAATCCGTAAAATCCGTAAATCCGTAGCTAAAAATTCGTAAATCCGTAAAATCCGTAAATCCGTAGCTAAAAATTCGTAAATCCGCAAAATTCGTGTCAACGAAAAACAATATTTTATTTTGTTGTATAATTCAAAAAAAAGACCCCTCAGTATAAAAGTCATTTTTTATATTTTTAGTGCCAAATTTTATATTGTTTGATTGTTTTTCATTTCAACAAAAAAAGTCTTATCGTATATTTACGATAAGACTTTTTTTATGCTAAGTATGTCGACATAATTATTTAGTAGCATTTTTTTTGTCGTATAGTTAGACATAGGTGTTTTCTCATAGGTTCACATAGGAATTTGTAGAAAAAACTATGTGAACCTATGTGAAAACGCCTATGTCTAACTATGCGACAAGGAAATGTCGTGAACTGTTATGTTACTAAATAATTCTGTCAATGTACTTAAAAACGGGTTTTCCCGAAGAAGAATCGGGATACCATAAGGACGTCATATACTGAGGGGTCTCAAACGCAATGCTTTAATTTGCTTTCACCCGTTTTTGCTCGATTTCCGCCCCACCACTTTGCCGCACTTTTAGATTTTGACCTTTTGTAAAACGATACGTAAACGTCAAAACGGCGAAGCGGCTATCGGCACGGCTGTCGTAGCGCGCCGTTGAATTTGCCAAAGCCGTAATCACACCGCCCGGGCGATAGCGATAGAAAATATCATTCAAGACCAATTTAAGGGAACCTTTTTCTTTTAAAATCTTGGTTTGAACACCCGCACGAACCGACCACGTTGGCACGAGAACGTATTGAGCAAAAGTATTGGATGAATTGTAGAATCCGCCCAATTCAGCATTCCATAACTTATTGATTTTAAATAAGTTAGTGGCATTAATCGTCCAGTTTGTCCCTTCTGAATTTAGCAATTGGTCGAAAACTGGACCTGATGATTTCACGTTCAAAATATCGCTGTGCGCTTGGATTGTCCACCATTTTTTGTTTGGCGCCCAGGTTGCATCGAACGAAATGCCCGTGATAATTTTTGTTCCAATGTTCCCAACCCGCGTAAAAAAAACGGTTTTATTTTCCACAATTTCCGTTATGTTATCCACTTCATAACTGTATGAAAGTGTGGTTGTAAAGACGTTTTTGTACGTGTGTGCCAACTCCGCAGTGTAAGTAAACGCTGGTCTTAAAAATGGATTTCCCGAAAAAGACGTGAATTTATCGAGCGGCAAAACGAACGGATTTAAAGATTGATAAGTCGGTCTCTCGATGCGTTTTCCTGCCGAAAAAACCAACAAGTGCTTGTCAAACGTGTCCATTTTATAAGATACGTAAATCGTTGGAAACCAGTAGTTATAATCGTTTTTGAAAGCAGAATCACGCTTGGTTGGATTGCCCGATTGCAGTCCGTTTGTCTGCGTGTTTTCGAAACGTAAACCCGCCTGAACTGCCCATTTTTTACTGCCTTTTTTAAAACTTTTATTGACATTAACGTAAGCCGCATTGATGTTTTCTTCGTACAAAAATGAATTGGTCAAATCGTAATTTGGCACTTCAACTTTATCTACTTTGTTAGCCCATTTGGCGTCATTATTTGTTTTGGTAACACTCGTTTTTACGCCTGTTTCAAACGTACCACCCGTTTTTAATGGTTTTGAATAATCAAATTTCACCGCTTTAATCTCAAAAGTTGAAGGCAAATTACCCACTACTTCATCTTGATTTTTAAGCGTATTATTCGGTAAGTAAATGCTGTTTTGCAAATTGGTTTTTGCTTTCAAATCATAAAAAACATAATCCGCATTGGCCGATATTTCACCTTGATTTTTGCCGATTTTATAGTTATAATTGACGTTAAAACTCGAATTTTTCCATATATCGTCGGTTTTACTATACGATTGAATCGTGGAATCAGTCGCGCCAAACGGGTTTTTAATCGTCGATAGATTGGGTGTTGTTGTCACTTGGTCTGAATAAAAACTACCCAAAGCAAAACCGATTGTGGCTTTTTTAGACAGATAATAATCCATTCCGACTTTAACATTCAATAAATCGCGCCCTTTATAAATCGTGGAATTTTGAATGAAACCCGATTTTAGCGTCCCGTCTTGTTGAAAATAATTGCGTTGAAGGGTTAAAAACTGATTGACAACACTAAAATTGTACGAAATTGTGCTGAAAAAATTAACTTTATTCAAGCGATAGTTAAAGCTAAAAGCGTCGTTTGTTCGCCGATTAATGCCTTGGGCCACCGCAATTGACAGATTGCCATTGAAACCTTTAGTCGTGTTTTTTTTCAAGCGAATATTAATGACGCCACCACCGCCACCCGCGTCGTATTTAGCAGGCGGATTAGTCATAATTTCGATGACCTCAATGCTACTTGAAGGGATGCCACGCAGATAATTTGCCAGATTATCACCCGTGAGATAGGACGGTTTGTCATCAACAAAAATCGCCACGTTTGATTTTCCGCGCAAACTGACGCCACTTTTCAAATCGACAAAAACACCCGGTGATTTCTCCAAAACTTCCATCGCCGTCGTGCCTGCATTTGAAATTAAAGCCTCAGGATTGACCACAACGCGGTCAATTTTGCGCTCAATAAACGGTTTTTTAGTCGTAATCGTCACTTCCTTCAAATTACTGAGGGGGGTCATTTGCACAAACGGAAGGACAATATTTTGACTATCAACCGCCGTTGACGCGCTGAAATAGGGTTTGAAACCGACGAAAGACGCCGCAATTAAGTAGTTACCTTTTTTTAATCTGTCGAACTCAAACCGACCGAGACTGTCCGTTAAGGCACTTCTCACGAGTGCCGAATCTTTGGCTTTTAGCAAAGAAACATTGGCAAAAGGTAAAAATTTTGGGGCGTCGCCGACGACCGTTCCGCTGATTTTTGCGGTCGTTTGAGCGCACAAAAAATGGGGAAATAGGATTAGTAAAAGCGCAATTTGTGTAATGTTTTTCATCTTATTTGCGATTGTTTTGATGATATTTATTTTCGTTATTATATTTAGATTTCAGAATTGTGATTTAAAATATTGGGGCAAAATTAGTTATTATTTAGATATTCTCTCATATTGGAAGCATAATTTCATGATTTAAGCGAATTAAACGAATTAAGCGTTAAAAATATTAATAAAAACAATATTTTATTCTGTTGCAAAATTCAAAAAGGACCCCTCAGTATAAAGCGCTTTTTTCGAGTTTTTTAGCATTATTTTCACTTTCAAAGCATAAAATGAACACTGTTCATTAACAAAAATAAACAGCCATTTTTTAAAACGTATTAACAGCATTTGTCAAGCTAAAATGAACAGTGTTCATTAACAAAAATAAATAGCCATTTTTCAAAACGAATTAGCAACATTTATTGAGCGTAAATGAACAGTGTTCATTTTACGTTTTACACGGTATTTCTAATACAAAAAAGCCTTATCGTAAATATACGATAAGGCTTTTTTTTTACTTAAAATGAGTTTTATACTGAGGGGTCCTTTTTCTATACTTTCAAATCAATTAAGAAGCGCTTAAAACTGATTAATAAATCTGTTTTATGAAAGAAATCTAAGCCTAAAACACCACCAATTTCCGACAATACATTATTTCCCAAAAAATCATAAAAACATATCTGAACATTGTATTTTGTTACGCCTAAAGCGCTTAATTCTTTAACTTCAAAAACATACGCTTCAACGACACCTTTAGCCGTTTCAAATTCAATGAAACCCAAACTATCCGTAATCCGATAACCTAAAATTAGTAATTTAGTCAAATCTACGACCGTATGTGATGCACCCGTGGAGTCCTCAATTATTTAATCATCTTTATTTGGTGCCAATTTCCGTCAATTAATAGCTTTAAAACATAGGCGCCTTCGGGCAAATAACTAAGGTTTTTTATCTGATTATTCTCCAATAAAATTGATTGATTTTGACCTTTATTGTTGACTAAATACGCTTGTTCGATGGCTACATTTGGCACATTAATAACGTCCTTAAACGGGTTTGGAAAAGCACTAATTGCACTATTTAACGCCGCTAATTGAACAGAAATAATGGGCGATATTTCTGATTCGCCATTGTTCATTATCGCATTGATACGATAATAAACCGTTTTCTTAACTTGCTCATTGTCAACGAATTGTCGTTCATTTTTATGTAGTACTGCAATATTTTTCCAATTTTTTCCGTCAAAAGAACGCGCTATTTCAAAGCTATTCAATTCATTAGAATCTTCTATTTTCCAGTTAACTTTAATTGATTTATTTTCTCTTTTTGCATTAATATTTAACCAAGTAATCGGCAATAAAATAGCCGTTTGAAAAGTATAAGCAAAATAGACAAAACCAGCAAAATTAACGTGGTTTTTCCACGCGCCAACTGCCGCATTGTAAGCGTTTGTAAATACCGTTTCGGCTTCGCTCATCGAGTGATTTAGGAGCCACGGTTGCATGAAATTTGGCTCCGAAGAAAAGATAATATAGACATTCGCCGCACCAGCGTAATTAGCGTAATAACTCAATCTCGTTAATGCGTAATTAAATGACGTTGAAGGGTTTACGACGTAAGCGTGGATAAACATTCGGTCGGCAATGGCCGATAATTGCAACAATTGCGAAGCGTCTGGCCAACCGACGTACATCTCAACCGACATCGGATGCGCACTCGCGGCGGTTAACGCTTTCATTTGGGTCAATTGATTTTTGCAAAACGTAAAGGCGCCCGCATTGTCGCAAGTTAAGCCGTTTGGCGTCAAATAATCCGCGCAATAGTACATACTCACCGCCGAAGGCGTCCAAAATTCAAATTCTAAGCCCAAAGCATCAAATTTTTCGGTCGCCAAAGTACGCGTTGCATTGTAGGTCATGATGTTGTTTTGGAACCAATTTGCCGATTCTCCCGCCGCACTCATGCGCGTAATGCCGTAAGTCGTTTTAGCCAATTTAATAAAATCCGCTAACACTTGATTTGTTGCCGCATTACTCAAATTGTGAACAGTGTTCACTAAATGCAATTCGTAGAGAATTAATTCCGTGATTTGGTGGCTTTGCGCATAGGTCAATAAAGCCGTTTTTCGGGCATTGTTGTCAAGAATATTCTTGAAATCATCGACGTACAAAAAACGTTCGGCGCGCATAGGGTTTAATGAAAAAAATGTTAAAAAACAGAAGACAATGTAACGATAAGTCATTAGGAAATAAGAATTTTAAAGGACGCGTTATGAATTATTTTGCACGAAAGTACAGCTTACCACTTCCCTATTTTGTATTTGCAAATTTATTTGCACCCGTTACTGCAAATTCATTTGCCGTAACGGCTTAGTTTGGAAAAATGTACATCTAAACGCTCTATTTCACGTACTTACTGCAAATAAATTTGCAGTAACTGGTGCGAATAAATTCGCAAATACATTCAACTAACGACCCTCAATCCAAAAGAGGACCCCTCAGTATTTTGGTCGTTTTTTTCAAAAAAACAGATAAAAACACATTCAAAACGACGGCGATTGTTCAACTTTGAGCATTCAATTTTTTAACATTATGGAAAAACAAAAATTGCTCGAAGTGGAGCATCTCGTCGTTCAGTTTGAAACGGAAAACGGGACGGTAACAGCCGTAAAAGACATCAGTTTCACGCTTTTTCGCGGCGAAACGGTCGGAATCGTCGGTGAATCGGGTTCGGGCAAATCGGTAACTTCACTCTCGATTATGCGCTTGATTGCCGAGCCGCCTGGACGCATTTCGAGCGGAAAAATCACGTATTACAAAGAAAATGGCGATGCCGTTGACCTTTTGTCCTTGTCGGAAAGAGAAATGGAAAAGTATCGCGGCAACGAACTCGCGATGATTTTTCAAGAACCCATGACGTCTTTAAACCCCGTTTACACCTGCGGCGCGCAAGTGTTGGAAGCCATTTTGACGCATCAAAATATCTCGAAATCGGACGCCGAAAAACAGACAATTGCGCTGTTTGAAAAAGTGAAATTGCCCGACCCCGCGCGCGCATTTCGCAGCTTTCCGCACCAACTCAGCGGCGGTCAAAAACAGCGCGTGATGATTGCAATGGCAATGTCGAACAACCCGTCGGTGCTGATTGCCGACGAGCCGACAACGGCGCTCGACGTGACCGTTCAGAAGACGATTTTGGAACTTATGAAGGAATTACAGCGCGAAATGAACGCCGCAATCGTCTTTATCACGCACGATTTGGGCGTTATTGCCGATGTTGCCGACCGCGTTTTGGTGATGTATAAAGGCGAAATTGTGGAGCAAGGAACGGTCGAAAACCTCTTCAAATCGCCGCAACATCCTTACACAAAAAGCCTTTTGGCATGCCGTCCGCCGCTCGATGATAGGCTTCGACGACTGCCCGTTGTGGCGGATTTTATGACCGTTGAGAAACAATCCGATGGCTCAATACGTATTATTGAAAAAACTGATTCCGTTGGTCAAATTTTGGCGTCTGTAAAAATTCCGCAGGCGGAAACGGACGCGCGTTTGGTGGAATTGATGAAGGGCGAGCCGATTTTGAGGGTTCAAAATTTAAAAACGTATTATCCTTCCAAAAAGAATTTTTGGGGCAAACCGATTGAATTTGTCAAAGCCGTGGACGATGTGAGTTTTGACGTTTACGAAGGTGAAACGTTGGGTTTAGTCGGTGAATCGGGTTGCGGAAAAACGACTTTGGGGCGCACAATCCTAAAATTGTCGCCCGCTACTGAGGGGTCCATTTTTTACAAAGGAAAAGATTTAACCAAGCTTAACAACTTGGAAATGAAGGAATTACGCAAGGATATTCAAATTATATTTCAAGACCCTTATTCGTCTCTCAATCCAAGAATGACCGTTGGCTCCGCAATTATGGAGCCGATGCAAGTCCATAATTTGTATAAAAACGACGCGGAACGGAAGGAAAAAGTGATTGAATTATTGGAAACTGTGAGCCTTCCCCCCGAACATTTCAACCGCTACCCGCACGAATTTAGCGGCGGGCAACGGCAACGGATTTGCATCGCACGGGCGTTGGCGGTGAACCCTAAATTCATTATTTGCGACGAATCGGTGTCCGCTTTAGACGTTTCGGTTCAGGCGCAAGTGTTGAATTTGTTGATTGATTTGCGGGAGAAACGCGGGTTTACGTGCATTTTTATCAGCCACGATTTGTCGGTTGTCAAATTTATTTCCGACCGAATGGTGGTGATGAACAAAGGGAAAATTGAAGAAATGGGCGCCGCCGACGATATTTATCGGCATCCGCAACGCGATTATACGAAGCGATTGATTGATGCAATTCCGAAGGGGCTTTGAAGTTGGAAGTTGGAAGTTTGAAGTTTGAAGTTTGAAGTTTGAAGAAAAGGACCCCTCAGTATAAAAAGCATTTTCTGACTAAAAATCTAAAAATTCAAGCACTAATACCAAATTTAGCGCAACTTCAAACTTCAAACTTGAAAGTTTAAACTAAAAAGCCGCCGAATTATATTTTGTTTATTACGATGTTTGCTTTTTTATAATTTGTTAAGACACGCTCAGAGACGGAAAGCGGCATAGTTTTAGTAGTTTGTCATCAGTCTTTCACCAGAACTTTTGATTCACCAAAACACAGCGTAGAAGAAAAAATATGACACGAATTTTAGTTATTGACGAAGAAGCCGATATGCGGCAAGCCTATAAATCGGTGCTGGAAAAGCTCGATTGCCAAGTAGATATGGCTGTGGACGGACTCGAGGGTCTGGACCGCTTCATGAACAAAATCTACGACGTCGTTATCACCGAATTTAATTTGGATAAGATGGACGGCTTGCAAATGTTGGAGCATTTTCAACAAATTGACTCAAAAGTTCCCGTAATTTTTTCGTCGGGCCTTGCCGATGAAGCGGTTATTGACGAAGTGATGGCAAGTGGGGCGTCCGATTTCTTGCAAAAACCCGCTAATCTCGACCAACTTTTGGTGAGTATTAGTAAAGCCATTTATTTTAAACCGCATTTGAGTTCGGATAAAAACGAAGACGCTATGCCCGGCGCAAGCCGATAATTTAATGATTAATCCGTTTTTCATTTTTCATTTTTCATTTAAAAAAGACCCCTCAGTATAAAAGGCATTTTTTAACCTTCTTGATACCAAATTTTATATTGTTTCTTTCATTTGCAAATTTTAACCACAGATTGTATTTTTAAATAAAAGCCGTTCCGAATTGTCGGGACGGCTTTTATTTCTTCAAATAAATGATTAACGCGTTTTCCAAATAATTTCTTCCGCACCCAAATCCTGCCCCACCTTTCGACCCAATACAAAAAGATAATCAGACAACCGATTGAGGTACTTTATACTAAGGGGGTCAATTTTTTCAATCGCATCAAGTGCCACAACAAGCCGCTCGGCTCGGCGACAAACGGTTCGCGCAATATTGCAAAACGAAACTGTCGTGTGACCGCCCGCTAAAATAAAATTTTTCAACATAGGCAAACTTTCTTCCATCGTATCTATTTGATTTTCAAGGAGTTCTATATCTTCCGCACGCACATCGGGCGTCTGCATCGCCTTCGACGGGTCGCTCGCGAGGACAGCACCGACGGTGAATAATCGGTCTTGAATGTCTTTCAAAACGGCTCGATATTCAGGCGTCGGTATCAAATCGCGCAGCATTCCGATGTGTGCATTGAGCTCATCAACCGTTCCGTAGGCGTCAACGCGGTGGTGATTTTTTGGCACGCGCGCGCCGCCAAAAAGGGCTGTTTCGCCCGTATCACCCGTTTTAGTATAAATTTTAAATGCCATGTTTTAATGATGAATGATGAATGATGAATGATGAATGATGAATGATGAATGATGAATGATGAATGATGAATGATGAATGATGGATGATGAATGATGAATGATGAATGATGGATGATGGATGATGAATGATGAATGATGGATGATGAATGATGGATGATGAACGGTTTGACGTCCCCTAATTTTTAATTTTTAATTTTTAATTCAAAAAAGGACCCCTCAGTATTTTTGCGTTTTTTGAGAAAAAAAGCGGTTTATTAAATTCCTTTTGTGAATTTAATAAACCGCAAATGTGCTTTTAAGTTCTATAAAATGCACGTAATTAGCCATGAACGTAGCGCGACTTTAAAGTCGCGAAATGAATGATTTAGATGAGCCGCGACCTGAAGGTCGCGTTACGTTCATACGTTCAGACTTAATTTTTAAAGAATTTTACAGATGAGCTGCCGACTTTTAGCACATACGTCCCTGCCGATAAGTTGCTGATAATCAACGTATTCTGCCCGTTTAATTGGCCCATTTGGACGTTTTGACCGAACAGATTAAAGATGCTATAACTGGCTTTTTCTTCGCCATTTAAAACGTTCAATTTGTCAAAGGCCACGGTTGGAAACACTTTTAAATCGCTTTTTTGTCCCCCAAATTGAATAGATACAACTTTAGATAAAGTCGCTTTTCCATCCGTATCCACTTGACGCAAGCGATAATAATGCGTTCCTACTGAGGGGTCCTTGTGTTCGTAAGTGTAATGGCTCACGGCGTTTGTTGTGCCATTGCCTTTGACGGTGCCAATTGTTTGAAAATCAAGTCCGTTTATGGCGTGCTGCACGTCGAAATAAGCGTTGTTTTTTTCCGAAGCGGTTGACCAATTCAGAACGTTTGAGTTATCTTTTGTCTTTATATCAAGATTTTGAAGCGCAACACCCAACGATACGCCCGATTGAGAAACGATAAACGGCGAAAACGTGCTCACGTTCGTTGCCGTCCACGTACCTGCTGCGTAGGTTGATGGCAAGACATCCCAATTCACACCGTTCCAATGTCCAATCACGCCCGTCGCGCCCGTTGGTGCGGTTGCCGTGTTGCTCGATGTCAAAGCTAAAGTCACCGTCGGCGCGCCCGATAAAAGCGTAATGTCCCATTGTCGCGGCGTGACGACGCCCACTTGCGTAGCAGATAAGCTATAGCTCGGATTGATAGCAGCTGCGACGGTCGCTTTGAAGCTACAAGCCGTCGGAGAAGTTATCGTAACGGGGTCGTAAGATGTTGAGCCAGAACCAATTGCGTAAGTCTTAGCGGCAGCTGACGCGTGGGAAACGGTCAAACCGCCCGTACCATTTGTGATAACAAAAGACGCGCTGTTGCCGCCCGAAACATCGGCAGCGACGACGTTGCCCGAACCCGTTGTGCCGAGCGCAATTGTGCCAGAAGTGAACGTCAATACGCCATTGACGGTGAGCGTTACGCCGTCGTCAACGACAACGGAACCGCCGTTGAGGGTCAAATTGTTGAGGGTTTGATTGGTTGATATTTGGAGCGTTCCGCCCGTTACATTCACGTTTGTTGTGGCGGGAAGCGTGGTGCCGCCCGACCTTTCTAATTTCAATCGACC
>JAYUKJ010000139.1:0-20211 GCA_043764555.1 Saprospiraceae bacterium | reverse complement strand
GATTAAGAAATTCATTTTTTAGCCTTGCTTGGTCGCCAAAAAATAATTGGTCAAGTATCTGCGGCACACTGTATCCTGCCTCAATATCCTTCAAATAGAAAGGAATACCGCCGACACACATATAAATTTCAGCAATCTCTTTTAAGCTCAATTTTACACGATTCAGTTCAAAAAATGCCTTTGTTTCACCCAAAGTAAAAGCGTTCAAAAGAAGGCGGTGCGTTAAGCGGTTGTGTAAACCGCCCCGACTATTCACCACTTTATCAATTATCCACGAAGCCGCCGAGCCACAAATAACTAAGATAATATCAGTCCGTTTGGTGCAGAATTGGTTCCAAAAACCATCTAAAGCTGCCAAAAACCCCGAACGAGGCGTTTCAAACCACGGAATTTCATCGAGAAAAATGACTTTTTTCGTATCTTGGTTTAAAGGTTTAAAAAAAGCACGCAATTGAAAAAAAGCCTCAATCCACGTCTTAGGTGGCATCACAGGTTGCGTTTGAGGGAATGCTTCATTAAGCGACCGCCAAAAATTTTCTAATTGCTGAGACATATTTTCTTCAAGTACACCACTGCAATCAAATAATATATTATTTTTATACACTTGTCTAATCAAGTAGGTCTTCCCAATTCGTCTTCTACCATAAACGGCTAAAAAAGAGGCGTCTCTTTTTTCTAATAAGCTTTGCAATAATTCGATTTCTTTCTGTCTGCCAGCGATTTCCATATTTTCCATATTTTTCAAATTTTTCAAATTTTTCAAATTTTATAAATTTTATAATTCCCCAAATGTAGTGCTTTCTGATAGTATTTGGTGGGTTAAATTTTATTTATCACCCCATTTTAATGCATTACTGTAAAGATTTGGGGATAATAATAAATATAAGTATCCAAATTAGCCGCAAAATAAGCAGATTTGGCAGCATATAATTTACAGGCAGGCAAATTCTTTGTTTTTTAAGTCCATTTGGGGATTTTAATCGGAAAATAGGCGTTTATACTGAGGGGTCCTCTTTTTATGTTTTGAATGATATTGTCAACGCTCGGAAAGTTCTAAAAATTTCCCGAGCGCACACCGTTCCACAAAGCCGACAATTTCACAAGCAATGAGCGCCAAATACTCACTAAATAAAAAAAAGATTTGGCACATTCAGAAACTCCCTTATTTTTGGTGCGTCAAATGAAAATTAGAATAAAAAATTAAAAAAAAATACAACTACTAAACAATTGAAAAACAATTGTTTAGCGCGAAATTAACGAGTAAAAAAACAGATTGTACAAGGGAGAAAAGCACTATTTTAGCCACCGATACTGAGGGGTGGTACGATGTTTGAAAAGAAGAAAGCATAACACGAATTAAGATTTTAAAAGATATAATTAGGCAAAAATGAGGTTTAGTATTAAATAAAAAATACACGCTCATTGCGCGCTAATTTATAATTTCACCGTAATTTTTTGAATTAAAACTATCACGCAACATGAAGTCGAAATTGGTTCTATGGGGTACTACCGAACAAAATGACCGCGTTTTGATTGCGATGCAATTGCGCGCTGATGACAACAAAGTTGACACTTGGCTCTTTCCAGAAGGGATTGCATCTCCTGATTTTTCGCAAAAAATGCTTACTGAATGGCGCAACGGCGCCGATGTCGCCTTCCCAGAAGGCTTTACGCACACGGAACGCGAATTGAGTCTCACCGACAATTTGACGCCAGAAGGCATCACCGCGGAACGTCCTGATTTTATCAGCCGCGCCCAAAGCGAATGGCAATTCGTCGTTCTTTCGACCAAGCTTAATCAGGCTTACAAGTCGGAATTGGCGGAATTGGAAGATAAAATCGTGAAAATGAGCGAATTTAGCGGCGAAGTCTTTGGCGCCCTCAAGAATTTTTGGGGTAAAGTCAACAACCAAGTTAAAGACCGCAACCTTTTCCGCGAACACGCGGATGAACTTCGAGATACCACAAATGGTCTTTTTGAGCAACTCAAAGGCATGAGAACCGTGGTGATGAACGACTTCGAAGACAACTCGAAAAAATGGTTTGAGCAACTCAACGCAACCCTCGACGACGTGGAACAACGCATCGAAACGGGCATTCAGCGTTTTCCTGAGCTGTTCGACAAACTCAAACATACCCAAGCCCAATTCAAAGACCAAAAACTCACGCGCGACCACTCCAATGAGTTGTGGACACGCATTGATGTGTTGTTCAAAACGTTGAAAGAAAAACGTTTTGGCAACGATGCCACAAACGAAGGCGACCCGACCGAACGGATGGCAAAACGCCTCGAAGGATTGATTACAGCCGTTGACAAAATGCAAAACAGCATTGACCGCGACCGCGAAGAACTCAATTTCCAAAAGAAGCGCGTCGCAAGTTCGGAAGGTCAGTTGGAAGCGCAGATTCGTCAAGCTAAAATCAACATGATTTTGGATCGTGTCAAATCGAAGGAAGAAAAACTGAACGAAATGATGGCAACGAAACAAGACGTTGAATCGAAAATGGTCAGTTTCCGCGCTAAAGAAGACCGCCGCGTGGCAGAAAACGCCAAGCGCGCCGCAGATGCCGTGAAACAAGCCGAAGCAAAAGCAGCGGCGGTTGAAGCAGCGAAAGTCGCCGCGGTAGCAGTGCCAGTTGTTGCAGCAGCCCCTGTGGTTGAAGCAATTGTTGAAGCAGTTGAAGCACCAGCACCCGTTGTTGAAGCCATTGTTGTTGAAGCTAAAGTTGAAGCTAAAGTTGAAGCAGAACCAGTAGTTGAGGCGATTGTTGCAGAACCAGCGCCTACTTTTACGAAGGTTATCGTTACTAAAGCGGTTGAAGAAGTTGCTCTTGCGCCTTCGGAAGTTGTTGCAGAGGTGAAAGCGGAGAGCGAAATGGCAGAAATTGCGGCTAATGCTCATGCTGCTTTGGAAGCAGTCGGAGCGGCGGTTTAATATATTACGATATTTAAAAGTCAAAGAATAGAGTTTGCCACGTTCGAGTTATCGGACGTGGCTTTTTTTGTTTGAAAATAGACTTTTGGGCAAAAAACATGAATTATACTGAGGGGTCCCTTTCTTTCATAAAAATTTGATTTTGAACGGGTTACACCTTTTGGAAAGTTTCAAATTGTCCAAAAAGTATTGCCGAAGCGATGTATTGAGGTTAGGGAATTTGTAAATATTTTTTTGTCTGAGCAATAATATATGCTTACATTTCTCACTGTTCCGTCTTCTTTTAAATAATGAACGATGACTATTTTACCCCATCTTTTTAGGCAACGAACGTGGGCAATAATCACCATGGCGTGCTAAATTAAGGTAAGTGCGACGAACCCGCATACTTAAAAATAAACGCATAACATGCGGTATAAATTTGAATTGACATTTCGTAATGTCAGACATTTTGCTCAATATTGCACCAACGAAGGTTTCAACTTTCATAGGTAAAACTGTTTAATTTTGCGATGTGAGCATCCAAAGTTGCTGCTCTTACCTTTTTTTTTACTTTTTTTTAACGAACCATTGACAGTTGCTGAATGTATTAAATAATACATAAATATAAAATGGCAAAACCCTTACAAACGTGCGCTTTGTAAGGGTTTTATCGTTTTATTCTTAATTTTTTACGGACTTCGACGTATCATTGCGGCTTGAAGAACAGCAGTTGACTACTGAAGTTGTCGCTAAACCAACGCAGCAACTGAAGTGACCGACTACTTTTCAAATGCCGCATTATTCATCCATTCATCATCTAAAATAATGAAAAAACTGCTTTTTATTGCCCTCATACTGGTAGCTTGTCCCGCCTTCACGGGAGGTCTTTTTTTGTTCGCGCAACAAGCCAATCCAACACCTTTTGCCAATATGATTACGCCCGAAGAACTCCGTTCGTATCTCGCCGTCTTGACTTCCGACTCGCTCGAAGGGCGCGAAACGGGGACAATCGGCAACATCAAAGCGGGGGATTACATCGCTCGACAATTCGACAAAATGGGCTTGCCGACCGTCGGCTCGAACGGAACGCATTTGCAACGCATGGTTTACACCAACGAATCTTGGACTCAACTCGGGATGTCGATTAACACGCAGACTTACCGCAATATGTTCAATTTCTACGCATTTCCAAGCACAAACGGTGTCTTGGTGGATAAAAAACTGAACGCTTCGGAAGTTGTTTTCTTGGGTTATGGCATTGACGATGCCAATTATTCGGACTATAAAAACGTCGATGTCAAGGGTAAAATCATTTTGATTAATCAAGGCGAACCACTCGGTAAAGACTCCATTTCGCGCTTATCAAAGTCGAAGACGCCCTCTGCATGGACGACCGACAGGCGTAAAAAACTCGAAACGGCGTTCCAAAAAGGCGTCAAAGCCATCTTGACCATCGACCCCAAACTCGTTGAAAATGTGCAAGCCTACCGCCGTTTTTTCACGCGCAACGTCGTTGGCGACGTCGAGAAACCCGAAGGAAAATTGGCGAACAATGTCTTCATCTCGCCCGACCTTGCGAAGGAAATTATTGGCGACAATACGAAAAAATACACCAAAGCGCGTCAAAAATGCGACAAAGGCAAGCCGCGCTCCTTGGTTTTGCCCTGCGATTTGCGGTTGACGATGGACAAGTTTTTCAACCAACTTATCGGTTCCAACGTCCTCGGCTACATCGAAGGCAGCGACTCGATTCTGAAAAACGAACTCGTCGTTGTGAGCGCGCATTACGACCATTTGGGCAAACGCGGCGACGTCATTTACCACGGTGCCGACGACGACGGCAGCGGCACTTCGGGCGTCATTAACATCGCGCGCGCATTCAACGAAGCAAAAAAACAGGGCGTCGGACCGCGCCGAAGCGTCCTCTGTATGCTCGTGACGGGCGAAGAAAAAGGTTTGTTGGGTTCCAAATATTACACGACGAATCCCGTTTTTCCGTTGGTCAATACGGTCGCCGACGTGAACATCGACATGATTGGGCGCGTAGATGAGAAATACGAAAAGGAGAACAATCCGAACTACATCTACGTCATTGGTTCCGACAAATTGAGCAGCGATTTGCATAAAATTAATGAAGATATGAACGCTAAATACACAAAACTCGCGCTCGATTACACCTATAATGACGAAAACGACCCGAACCGCTACTACTACCGCAGCGACCATTACAACTTTGCGGAACAAGGCATTCCCGTCGTTTTTTACTTCAACGGCACCCACGCCGATTACCATCAGCCGACCGATACGATTGAGAAAATCAACTTCGAGAAAATGACGAAGGTGGCTAAATTGGCATTCTACACGGCTTGGGAAATCGCGAATCGGGACGAGCGCTTGAAGGTAGATAGTAAGAAAAAGTAGGTTTATACTGAGGGGGTCCTTTATCTAATTATTCTTGGTTTTTAACACAGCACCTACTTCAATAAAAAAAACTCAAAACGGCTGCCCATGCGTCAATCCAATCACTTTTTGGGTCAACGACGGCAAATAATGCAGCGTTTTGAGCGCCAACTGCGTCGGCATTTTTTTACCGAATAAGTGTTGCAAATGTTGTCCTGCCCAAATCCGAGAGCTGAAATTGTCCTTCCAAACGCGGTCGTACTGCGTGATTAAATCTTCTTTTTTCAATTGCTTATTGAAATACAACGGCAGCAAAGTCGCCAACAGCTTTGACGCCCGCATCGCCATGCTCATGCCGTTGCCACAAAGCGGCGTTATCGCGCCCGCCGCGTCGCCGAGCATGAAAATACCGTTCAAATACGTCTCTTTCGGGTGAAAATAGACGTTGCTAATCACCATCGGCTTGTCGAATAGGAATTCGGCTTGCGTAAAAACCTTTTTCAAATAAGGATTTTTATGCAAAACAGCCGCTTCCATCGCCTTCAAATCGTTACCCGACGCGTGTAAATTGCTCGATTTCGACAAATAACAGAGGCAGTAACGGTCGTTATCGACTTTCGACATCCCGCAATAACCGTCTTTAAAATTGTGCAATTCAATGCGGTTCGGCGCCAAGTCGGTTTTAATATGATATTTTACGCCAATATAATTTGGTCGTTCAGTGGTTGCATCGTTCTTTAATTTAGCAAAACTCGGCGCGTATTTTCCAAAACTACCGCAGACGATGGTTGCCAAATATTTACCTTGCGTTGTCGTGATTTCCCTCAACGTTGTATCAATTGTTTTGACGTCCAAAACCTTACAGTTCTCCTGCACAACGACGCCTTTCGACCGCGCAATTTGGCATAAATAAGCATCCAAACTGTGCCGACTAATCCCGAAACCACCCAAAGCCAACGGACTTTCCAACATAAAACCCATCTCGGAAGACACCCCTAACTGATTGATTCTGGGCAAGTTAAGGTCTTGCAAAGGCACGCCCAAGCTGCTGATAAAATCCCAACTTTCCATAGAAATGTACTCGCCGCAGACTTTGTGTTGCGGATAGCTATTTTTTTCAAAAAGTACGACTTCGATGCCTTGTTGAGCGAGTTGAATCGCCAAGGATAAGCCGCCGAGGCCGCCGCCGATGATAGCGCAAGGATAAGGTTTAGCCGTGGTAGTCATTGCCGTTTTAGTTGCTGTCGAGTTGTCCATTGATGATGATTTCGTGGCGAAACGCCCATTTGTTTTTAACAGAAAAATCGGTTGCGCCCGCTTTCTGGATAATTTCGACCCATTCTTTTTTCTTAAAACCACGAGCAACGGAAAGCGGCGCGTCGTTTTTGACCAAATATGATTTTGAAAACAGAGCCGTTAACGTTTTAATGGCGTAATAAGCGATGGGATTGCGTTCCAAATCGTTGATTACCAACGTGATACGTCGCTCGGTAGCGAATTGAATAAGTTCAATGAGTTGCGCTTCCGACAAATGGTGGCAAAATAAACACGCATGGATGATGTCAATTTTAGGCACGTGGTGGAACATATTTCGGTAATCATCGCAGATTAATTCGATGTTTTGACCCGCGTTTTGTCGGCTTGCGTAATCAATGCAGACGGGTTTTAGGTCAATTCCGATGAGTTTTAAGTCCCTTTTTTTACGCAATTGCCACCGTCGGATGTGTTTCAACGTGTCGCCGCCGCCGCAACCGATGTCAATTAACGTGTAAGCCGTATGGGGTTTAACGATTTTTTTCAACGCCGAAAACGTGATGTTATAGCCGCCCAAAAGCGTGTTGATGCGGTCCAATTCTTTGAGATTTTGGAACAAATCGGCCGTCGGAATGTCGTCGGCGTCGAGGAGTTCTTTTTGATAACTTCTATGTGTAAGCGATTGAATCATTCGTTATTCGTAAATTTTAGTTCAACTTTTGGAAAGTTAAAAACTTTCCAAAAGTTTGATAATCAACAACTTATGTTTTAGAATTGGCGTACTTGCATCGTTTCGACCGTCAAACCCGGTCCGAAAGCGGCGGCAAAAATGTTGTTCTGCTCAGAGTTTGACGCGTTGCTGTCCAAAATTTGTTTCAACACAAAAAGGACGGTCGGCGACGACATATTACCGTAATTGTTAAGCACGTCGTAGGATTCTTTGAGGTTTTCGCTTGACAGTTCCATGGCGGCGCCAAAATTTTCCACAATTTTCTTTCCGCCCGGGTGAATTGCCCATGAATTTATCTTGTTTTTATCGAATCCGATATTGTCCAACATCTTTTTGATGTTCGCTTTTATCAAGTCGGCAACGTAAGAGGTGAGGTTCATGATAAACCCCGTTTCGGACAGTTGCCACGCCATTTCGTTGCGGCTATCGGGAATGCAAAACGAGTTAAAAGCCGTTATTTTTACGTGTTTTTGCTCCTTTTTCGCTTTTATACTGAGGGGTCCTTCGGCGGGTTTTCCAGCGACTAAAACGGCGGCGCTGCCATCGGCAAACAGCAAGTTCGAGAGCAGATAATCATCGCTGTAATTGGTTTGAAAATGGAGCGTGCAGAGTTCCGTGCAGACGACCAAAACCTTCGCATTTGGTTGATTGTTGCAAATGTCGTGGGCTTGTTTCAGCGCAATAATCGCAGCGTTGCAACCTAAAAAATTAACACTACTTCTATGCGTAGTAGGTTGTAAATCAAGAATTTGCAACAATTCGATGTCAAGTCCCGGGGCGAACAAACCCGTGCAGGTGACGGTGATGATGTGCGTGATTGTCGCTTTTTCTCCCTCAAAATTCGGTAAATTATGAATGGCTTTTAGCGACAGTTTCAAGGCTTCGGGGCGGTACACAGCCATGCGATTTGAGAGCGACGGCGTGGGCAGTAAGTAGCGATTTTTTTCAAAAAAAGTGAAGTTCTCCACCGTTTCGCCGTAGTCTTTGAGTACGGAATAGCGCGTGGAAATGCCCGATTTTGTCGCCAATATTTTGATTTTCCGGCGCGCTGTTTCGTCGTCCGTCGAGTCTCTGTAAATAGACATCAGTGTTGCCTGCGGATAGCAATAGTCGGGAACGGCTGTGGCTATTTTTAGAATGTAACTCATTGATAATTAATTGTTTAATTAGTATCACGGATTTAGTCCGTGAATATTTTAGCATTCACGGACTGAAGTTCGTGATACCGCTTCACTGCTGATTTAATAGTAGAATAATAAAGCAAGCGTTCATGCAAATCGCCGCGATGAGGTTCATGTACATCGTGTTTTTGAAGTTGGCATTTGCCGTGTTTTTTAACACTTGAACGAACCAATAGACGAAGAAAGAAACAATCGGTAGGAAGAAAAGTTGGACAATAAAAAACTTATCCAATTGGTTCATCTGATTGAAATACATAAAGTAACAAACGTTGCAAAGCGCGAACATAATACCCGAAAAAACAAACGTCCCGCGATAGCCCAATTTGTAACTAATCGTCGTCACGCCGTCGGCTAAATCTTGTTCGTGTTGATAGATTTGCGTGAGTGGATAGACGCCCGCAATTTGGAGTGAACAAGCGGCTAAAATCCAAATTGTTACGTCATTTATCGGCAAAAATGCCTTCGTAACGCCCAAATACGACATGAAATACGTGAAAGCACCTTGAAAAAAAGTAACGACTAAAAAACCTAAAACGGCGTATCGTTTCAATCGAATTTGTCGCGCACTGTACGCCCGCGACGCTAAAATATAGGCCAATAAGCACGCTGCAAACGCCGAACTGACGACAAAAAACGCGCTCACCAAAGCCGTAAAATCCATGATTAGCGTCACGTAGAACAGTTTTATGGTCGGCATCGGTGGCTTTTCCAAACCGCCGATGCTGCCTTCGTCGCGGTCAACGTAGCTGTTGTAGCCGTTGCTTGCGGGATAAATGAGGAGATGAATAATTAGAAACGGATATAATACGTCGAACCACGAATAAGGCGTCGTGATTTGGCTCAATGCCAACAAAAAGATGGGCATCAAGAGAATCGAAAATGGAAAGCGGAGCAATGTGAGTGTATTTTTATCGAGCATCGTTGTGCTTGTTTTATCGTTGATAATCAACAAGTTAAATCTATTTATAGTCCGTAATCTTAGTTGCCACTTGATGCATCGCAGCGACTAAAGTTGCCGACTGCAAAATAGGACCCCTCAGTATTTAGAGCGAAAAAGTCGTATTTATCGAGATTTTCACGGTATTACTTAACGTGAAACTCGAGCCGCCGACGCCGTAAGCCGTTCGGTCAATCACCAATTCGGTCGCTTTGAATTCGAGATTTGTTCCATTTTTGACGACCGTAAAAGGCAGTTGAATCGATTTTGTCGTCCCTTTAATCGTCAAATTGAAGGTGCCTACATAACCATTTCCGCTTTTGACGATTTGGGTTGACACCAAATTGATAGTCGGAAAATTAGCCGCGTCGAAATAATCTTTGGCGCGCAAGTGATTGTCACGCATCTTAACGCCCGAATTGAACGAAGCTACTTGAATTGTGGCGGAAATACTGCTCGCCGCCCCGCTATTTTCGTCAAACACCACGTTTGCACTTACGTTGTCGAAGCGCCCCGTGGATTTGATTCCCGCATTTTTCACGGCGTATTCGACCGTATATTTCCTCAAAATTAAGGCTTTTTGAGCCTTGGCAACTTGCAAAACAAGGCAAAACAAGGCAATTAGAATGGGCATTTTTTTCATTTTTTTCATTTTTTTAATTAGATAAACTATGCGAATTAATCGTTAAAAATACATTTTTGACACCATCTAACACGAATTTTAGGCGAATTGTACGAATTACACGAATTTCTTTCGAGCGACTTTTGACTTTATTAAGGAATATCACAATGCTAAGGTTTGTTCCCAAAAGAAATTCGTGTAATTCGTACAATTCGCCTAAAATTCGTGTTAAAAGTGTCCTTTCAACTCTTAATTCGCACAAACTACAATTCCATTCGATTTTGAACGGAATATCTAAAACGGGACTCCTCAGTATAAAACGCAATTTTAGGCGTTTTTAACACATTTTTATTCTTTTAAACAAAAAAGGAAGTCGCTTAGTTTTAAAGCCGATTGAGAAGGTTTTAAATTTCAAATACTCATTTTAATCTGCAATGAATTGATTATCAATTTTTTACAAAATCGAATGTTTCGCTTATCATAAAAAAACGGCTTGAATGGAATCAGTCGGTTTTCGGCGAGGAAAACTGATTTTAAGTTTATTTTTTTTTCAACTGAAACTTTAGAAGGGGAAAGTTACTTTTGCCGCACTAATTTTTATAAAAAACGGAATATTACCCATTTCACATGGCAAATAAAAAAAATATTGCGCTCGTAGCGGGTGGCTATTCGGGCGAATACATCATTTCGATTGGCTCGGCGGGTGTTGCTGAAAAGCACATTGACGCGTCGAAGTACAACGTTTTTAAAATCATTATCGAGCGTGAAAAATGGTACCACACGACGACCGAAGGCGTCGAAATACCCGTTGACCGCGCAGACTTCACGCTAAAAATTGGGCGTAAAAAAATCAAATTCGACGCCGTTTTGATGATAATCCACGGTACACCGGGCGAAGATGGTAAATTGCAGGGCTATTTTGATATGCTCAATATTCCTTACACGAGTTGCGACGCGGCAACTTCGGCCTTGACTTTCAACAAACGTTTTACGGTTGCAACGGTGGCTTTTGCGGGTATTAACGTGGCCAAATCGCTGCATCTTTTCAAATCCGCCCCCCTCAGTATAAACGCGATTTCGAGCAGTTTGACGCTGCCTGTTTTTGTAAAACCCAACAACGGCGGCTCGTCAATCGGCATGAGTCGCGTGGAAAAAGTCGAAGATTTGGCGGCGGCTATTGAGCGGGCGTTTAAGGAAGACGACCAAGTTTTGGTCGAACAATTCATCGCAGGACGTGAATTTACGGTCGGTGTCATGCGGACGCAAGGCGAATTATTGGTTTTTCCGATTTGCGAAGTCGTGACCAAAAAAGCGTTTTTTGATTTTGAAGCCAAGTACAAAGGCGAAAGTGAAGAGCTGATTCCCGCGCCTATTTCCGCAGAAATGGCGGACATTTTGGGCGATTCGGCGCGCCGCATTTATGACGTGTTGAATTGTCGCGGCATTGTTAGAATCGATTTTATTTGGTCGGACGCGCACAATGCACCTTTTATGTTAGAAGTTAATACGGTGCCTGGCCAATCCGCCGCGAGCATAGTTCCACAGATGGTGAAGGCTTACGGTTGGACGATGCCTGAATTTTATACCCGTCAAATTGAAGAATTATTTTAAAGATTTATCCACGGATTTTCGCAGATTAACGCGGATTTGGAACGGAAATTCCTTTAAATTCGCATTAATTCGTAAAAATCCGTGGATAAAACAACAAAAAATTAAAAGTGAAAGACATGACTGATTTTTTTAAAAACATCTGGGAGAAACTTAAAGCCTTCGGTCGCGAAGCGGGTTATTTCGTTTCGAGCCGCGTTTTCCTCATCGATTTCGCCAAAATGTTGGGCGTCATTGGCGGCCTATTGTTCCTCCTATTTTGGATGATGAAATGCTATTCTGGGCATGGTGAGTCCGTAAAAGTGGGCAGTTACGTCGGCAAAAACGTGAAAGAAGTTATTCGCTCGGCGGATGATGCGGGTTTTGATATTATCATTACAGACTCTTTGTACCGCGAAGGTTTTGCGGCTGATTTGGTGTTGGAACAAAATCCCGCGCCGAATGCCAAGGTGAAAGAAGGGCGCACGGTCTATCTAAAAATCACGAAAGCAGCGGGCGATTTAGTCGCTTTGCCCGACATTGCGGGACGCGATGAAATTGGTTTTTATACCCAAAATCTGGCGATGTTGGGCGTGAAAATCGGCGTTATTGACACCATTTTGGACGCTGATTTGGCGGATGGCACGATAAAAGAAGTGCTGGTGCGCGGAAAAAACGTGACGAATGATTTGCAATTTGGCACCGTGAAAGTGCCGCAAGGCAGCTCCGTGGATTTCATTGTGTCGAAACGGGAATCAGACGAGGCGATGATTCCTTCGTTTGAAAATACGAATATCACGGCCGACCAGTACGATTTTTTACTTGGTACCGTCGGCTTGAAACTTGGCACAATTCACGCAGACCCCTCAGTAACCAACCAAAATTTGGGCAAAGTTTACAAGACCGAACCCGCCGCTGGTTCGACGTTGAAGAAAGGCTCGGCGGTGGATATTTACATCAAAGAATAATGCGGGCATCATTCAGATTTGATAACTTTATAGAAGTTCAGATTTGACAATTTTTAAGAATTTGTCAAATCTAAAATCTTTTAAAATACGTATAATGAAACGATTACACATTCTGTTTTTATTTATCTCTGTATTTTTCGCCCAAAATATCATGGCGCAAGGCTACGCATTCGGCGTTAAAGGCGGCTTGGCCATTGGGCAACAGACATGGAATACGGGCGGCGCTTCGACCAATAATTTGTTGTTCAAATATCAAGGTTCGGTCTTCATCGAAAGCGTTTCGGCCGCCGACAAAGGGCAGTCCGTTTTGTTTGCCGAAGCGGGTTATCACTTGCGCGGGAGCGCGTTTCGCTACCGTTCGGGCGCGGCTTATGACGTAGATGGGACGTTGAGACAGGTGGATGGTTTTACGGAAGAATTTATTTTCAAAAACGTCGGTTTAATTCTTGGCGCCAAACGCCGCGGCGTTTTGGGTCAAGACCGCGCGTTTTTTACCGTCGGTTTGCGCGGCGAATACACGGTTGGCACCAATCTGGAATCGGCGGCTCGAAACACGCTTTTTGTTTCAAGTTATCCACAAAAAGAATTTGTTAGAAAGTTCCAATACGGCTTGTCCATTTCAGGTGGCTACGAGTTTCCATTCTCGGAACTCATCGGCGGTTTTGTCGAATTTAGCGTGCATCCCGACTTATCTTTGCAGTATTTCCGCCCCGATTTTCCCGCTTTTGACCCGTATCAACGCATAAATATTGTCGTTCCAGAGCAAGGTATTCGGAATACGTCCTTTGAATTGTCGATTGGTTTTAAGTTTTTGAAGAAAGTAGAATACGTGGATTAATTGGTCAACGTTCGGCAAATTTTTGATGTTTTCTAAACGTTATTCAGCGCCATTCAATTCTAAAGGACCCCTCAGTATAAAAGCCGTTTTTGACCAAAATTGGGTCAAAAACGGCTTTTATACTGAGGGGTCCTTTTCAAAATCGTCGTCATATTTAGCGACTCAAATTTAGAGAAAAAAGAAAGCCGCTCGTCCTTTAATTGACGAGCGGCTTTATCTTTTAATGAAATAAGAAAACATATTTAGAAAACACAAGTAACTGATTACCAATGACTTGCAACTCATAATGTATCATTCATCATTAGTTCTTACCAACAGGCGTTATTGCGATAGCAGGCAAACCCAATTTAGCGCGAACGGCGTTTTGCAAATCGTTCTTTTCGTCGGCGTACAAAAGCGAGCCAGCTGTCAAGTCAACAACATAAGTAAACGCTTGTTCTTTCGCAACTTCTTGAATTGCTTTGTTCACTTTGTCGAGAACTGGTTGATACAACGTTTTGCGGCGTTCTGCCAAATCTTGCTGCATTTTTTGCTCAAATTCTTCAATTCCAGCTTTTTCTGCTTCCAATTTTTTCTTTTCTGCTTCCAAAGCGATTGGTGCAAGAAGACCTTTTTGTTGGTCTTCGCCCAATTTTTGCGCTTTTGCTTGGAACGCAATGACCATCATGGAGTCTTTTGCGGTCAATTGCTTCGCAAATGCTTCGAGTTGAGAATCAGCCGCTTTCATGTCGGTCATGTCGGCGAGGATAGCTTGCGCGTTCAAATAACCGATTTTCTGCTGTGCGTTGGCTGCCGTTGCGACGGTGAGCATCAGAAGTATCGCTTTGATTGCTTTTTTCATTTCTAAATCTTGTCTGTTTAATAAAAGTAATTTCAAATAAAAATTTATAAGTATTCGTCAGAATTGGCGTGTAATACGGCGCAAAACTAACAATTTATCGGTTTTTGAGATGCCTGATGGCTTACATTTTTTTAACTAAATCTATAACTAACGATGTTTTATCATACGTTGGGTTCGCAAAAATCAAACCCGCGGAGCTGCTTTTGTCCAAAATCAAGTCATAGCCTTTTTCCGTTGCGAAGCGTTCGATAGCCGCATAAACTTTGTCTTGAATCGGCTTTACGAGTTCTTGACGGCGTTTAAATAACTCGCCTTCCGAACCAAATTTCACGCGCTGTGCTTCCCGTACTTCTTTTTCTTTGTTCATAATTTCTTCTTCGCGTTGCTTGCGTTGCGTGTCGTTCAAAAGGACTTGTTCGGCTTGGTAGCGGTTGTACAAACCTTTGATAACGTCTTGCTGTTGCGCAATTTCGCCGCGCCATTTTTGAGCAACTTTGTCCAAATCATCTTGCGCTTTTTTATAATCCGTCAATGAATTCAGCACTTGGTTGATGTCAACGATGGCAATTTTTTGAGCGTTCGCAGAGAACGTTAAAACGAGGGCGGCTGCTGCCGCGATAAAGATGCGCTTCATCATATTCCGATAGGTTTTTTAATTGTTGAGTAATTTTGTTTAAAAAAATGCGAATTAAAGTCAATTAGACAAATTTTACACGAATTATGGCGAATTTTACGAATTACACGAATGTAGTTTCCTTCTGAACGACAAAAAAGACATTCGTGTAATTCGTGAAATTCGTCCTAATTCGTGTTAGACGTGTCTAACTAAACCATTGAATTTTGAACCAAAAGTAGAACTTTCTAAACGTCTCGCAATAGGACGCAAAAAAGACCTCTCAGTATCAAACTCATTTTTAAGGTTTTTTTAAAGAATTTCAGGGTATTAAATTGATAATCAATTCATTGTAAACGACGACCAATTTTTATTCTGTTGCTTTTAACGCAACTTTAACGTGTTTATTTTATTTTTTTGCACCACAAAGACACAAAGTGCATGAAGAAAAGGTTGAAAAAGATTGAGTGAACGCTGCGTCTCTCCGCTGAAATTCTATTTCGTCGCCCGTTTCAACAACGTTTCACGCGGTAAAACGACCATTTTTCCAACGGGTTTTCCACCGCGATAGGTGATAACTTTCAACGAAACTGGACCTTCGGGCACCTCAAAAGGCGTTTTATACTGAGGGGTCCATTTGTCGGGCGTCGTTTCGTTCAAGGTGTAATAAATGTCGAGTCCCGCAATTTCAGTCGTGATTTCAGCCATCAATTTGCCCTCTGTTAGCGTCGTTTTGACGATGGCGTCGAACGCACTTCGGGCATAATTCATCTCTGCAACATCGGCACGTCCCATGTGTTTTTCCATTCTAACAATAAAATTATCCCAATTTTTACTACCTTTTGGTGACCAATACACGTCTGACAGCGCCCAAGCCCGTGGATAAGTCATGTACTCGGCGTGGCGCATTGTTGGCACTTTTTCCGTCCATAAATTCGCTTGTCCGCCGAGAATATATTTTGCATCGATGCTATCGGGAACAGGCTCAAAATCGTAGGCTTTTCGCAGCGTTACTTTTTTGTAATCCGTTGCATCGGGTTCAGCCGCCTTTTCGCCTTGCAAAAGGTCAATATAAACGTAATCATTTGGCGTCATGACGACGTAATGTCCTTGTTTCGCCGCTTGAATACCGCCCTCGTAACCGCGCCAAGACATAACCGACGCTTCGGGTGCCAAACCGCCTTCGAGAATTTCGTCCCAACCGATGAGCTTTTTACCGTGTTTTTTAAGGATTTTTTCGAGGCGTTTGATGAAATAACTCTGCAACTCCTCCGTGTTTTTCAAGCCTTCTTTTTGCATCAAGGCAACGCAATTTGAGTCTTTTGCCCAATAGCCGTGGTAACATTCGTCGCCACCAATGTGGATATACGGATGCGGAAAAAGGGTAGCCACTTCGCCAAAAACTTTATCTAAAAACGTATAAACGGCTTCGTCTGACGGATTTAAAGAGTTGTCAATCAACATTTTAAATTTGCCATTGCCGTACCATTCCGAAAATTTATGACCGGGCGACACCGTAATTTTCGGGTCTTTCGTAACGCACATTTCGGGATAAGCAGCAATAGCAGCCATGCTGTGACCAGGGACATCAATTTCGGGCAAAACCGTCACGTGTCTTTCGGCAGCATAAGCGACGATTTCTTTGATGTCATTTTGGGTATAAAAACCGCCGTCGGTGGCTTTTTCGCCCTCTTTTGGTGCTTCCAATTGTCCCCATTTTCCAAAACGCGGCACGCGGAAAGCGCCAATTTCGGTGAGTTTTGGCAACGATTTTATCTCAATCCGCCAACCTTGGTCGTCCGTCAAATGCCAGTGAAACGTGTTGTATTTAAACTTCGCCATATTGTCGATATAGCGTTTGACATCTTCCTTCGGAAAGAAATGACGGCTCACATCGAGCATCAAACCGCGCCACGGGAATCGCGGATAATCCACGATTTTAACGCAAGGAATCTCCCATTTCGCCGTTGTAACTGTTTGATTACCAATCTCTTTTGGCAATAATTGCAAAAGTGTCTGAGCGCCGTAAAAAAGCCCCCCCTCAGTATTAGCGGTCAAAATAACGCGTTTTGGCGTTACGTCGAGCGTGTAACCTTCGTTGCCAATTACGGCGTTTGGCGTCTGGTTGATAAAGAAATTTATCTCTCTTTGCTTGTCTTTTATACCCCAAGATGTGGGCAAAAGCATACCGGTTGCGGGCGCAATTTTAGCAGCAAAAAAACTGCCGACGCGCTCACTTGCCGCGTCATTGTTTTTGACGGCAATTGCCATCGTTGCGTTGAGCGTAAATACGCCCGTTTGTCGCTGCATCTCGACGGGTTGCGGAATGATGCTGATGTCTTGCGCCATGATTTTCATTGCTAAAAAAATGCAGGCAAGGAGTAAAAGGTTTTTTTTCATCGTGAATAGATTTTGGGGTAAATGTAAGTTGTTCAATGGAAATCAAAACTGTTTTTTCTTTTCGTTTGAAAAAAAGAGGACCCCTCAGTATAAAGCCATAAAAAGCCTTAAAATGGTTTACTTTTAAGCGTTTTGGCTACCTTTGCCCCATGATTTCTCAACGACAATTATTCCTACACCACGTCGCACAGACGTCCGACGCGCCGATGATGCTCGAAATTGACCGCGCAGAAGGCTGTTTTCTCTACGATACTGAGGGGTCGGCTTATCTCGATTTGATAGCGGGCATTTCCGTTTCTGTACTCGGACATCGGCACCCGAATGTGCAGCAAGCCGTTGAAAACCAAGTCAATAAATATTGGCACACACTGGTATATGGTGAATTCGTGTTGTCGCCGCAAGTTGAGTTAGCGACACTTTTGGCGAAGCATTTGCCCGATAATTTGGCAGCCGTTTATTTCACAAATTCGGGAACGGAAGCCACCGAAGGCGCCATGAAATTGGCAAAACGCCACACGGGACGCTCTGAAATCGTTGCCATGAAAAATGCGTATCACGGCTCAACGCAAGGCGCGATGTCGCTCAATTCTGATGCGTATTTCACGCAAGCTTATCGCCCTTTATTGCCTGATATTCAATTCATTACGTTCGATTGTGAGATGTGTTTGCGCCAAATTACGGAGCGAACAGCAGCCGTTATTTTGGAAACTGTTCAAGCCGAAAGCGGCATTTACACGCCGAGTTTGGGTTATCTGAAAGCGCTTCGCAAACGCTGCACGGACGTCGGCGCCTTGCTAATTTTGGACGAAATTCAAGCGGGTATGGGCAGAACGGGGACGCTTTGGGCATTTGAACAATACGGCATCACGCCCGACGTTTTGTTGCTCGCAAAAGGACTTGGTGGCGGTATGCCGATTGGGGCGTTTATTGCTTCCAAAGACATCATGTGGTCGCTGACGAATAATCCCGTTTTGGGGCATATCACGACTTTTGGCGGGCATCCCGTGAGTTGTGCAGCGGCTTTGGCAACTTTAACAACGCTCGTTGAATCCGATTTAATTGAACAAGTGCGCGCCAAAGAGGCTTTATTTTTGGAACGTTTGGTACATCCGAAAATCCGCGCCGTTCGCAGTGCAGGCCTGTGGATGGCGGTGGAATTGCGGGATTTTGACGAAATTCAATACGTTATTAAGGCGTGTCTCGCGGCAGGTTTGATAACCGATTGGTTTCTTTTCAACAATCGAAGTTTGCGCATTGCACCGCCTTTGACGATTTCGGAAAGTGAAATTAATTGGGCTTGCGACGTGATTTTGACGGCTTTGAACACGCTTTGAAAATAAATTTTGGCGTATAAAATCGGCTGCGTAAATGTGTAAAGTTGATAATTCCAAAAAGAATTATATTTATCTTGCCCCTTCAAAACACAATTTTTTGAATAAAAACGCACTATTTAAGTCACCTTTTTACCCAACCTACGATTAATATGTCAGTTATCTTTCGCGGAAAATCCCTTCCTCACAATACCTGTCAAGCCTACGAAGGCAACGAACCCGCTTTTTTCGACGCGTTGAGCCGAGAGGAAAAAGCGGCGATTTTTTGCTTGATTCAACGCATAAAACCGACTATCGTTTTTAGATGTCAAGGGCGCGGCTTGACGGTGGAGGACATTGACGACATTGTGGAAGATACGGTGATTGAAACAATCTTAAATATTCAAAGAGGTCTCTAAAAAATGAATATAACAGCACCCAGTCAAAAAAATAAAACGGCGGTTTTCACATTAGGCGGCGCGTCCGTCAAAACGTATGCTTTAAATATTGCCGAAAATTTGATTCACTCAAAACTGCGTAAAACCGTCCCGATTGCTCAAAATGAAATTAAAATCGACCCGACTGAAGGCTTTTCGCCTTTGGCAAACGCGGTTGCACCCGTGGATTTTGGACTGCAATTGTTTGAAAATAAGAACTTAATTGCGCGACTTTTGGGTAAATTGCGGGCAGAAAATGTCCACTACGCCAAATTAATTGAATTGCGTTTTGGGCTTGATGAAGAAACGAATTATCAAGAAATGTCGCATCAAGAAATTGCGGATAGCCAATTAACGAGTGCGAACACCGCAGGGACTTCAAAAAAGAATATGAGCCAAGCCCTCAAAAGGTTGGTAGAAATTGCCCACGCCGAAGGGCTTTTTTAAACGTGATAAAAAAGGGAATTCAATATGGATTTTTGGGAAAATATAGAAGCCTACATCAATAACGAACTGCCCGAAGCAGAACGCCAAGCCTTTAATACAGCCTTGACAACGGATGCCGCTCTACGGCAATCGGTGGACGAACAACGCTTGATTATCAATCTCTTACGTCAAAATCGCGCGGCAATTGTTGCCAACGAAACGGCTGCCGACGCGCCTAAACGCCAGCGTTTGAAAAGAATTATTGACGGCTATGTCGCTGAATTGCCCGTTGAAATGTCTCAAAAAGCGAAAAATACTGAGGGGTCCCCTTTTCTGTTTTTTCTGAAAAAAAATAGCCGTGTTTTAGTTGCTGCGGCATCCGTCGCGCTTGTAGTTACCGCGAGTATGTGGTTGCATCAACGCGAAAATAAGCCGCAACCGACGGTCGCACAAACGCCGATTGTCGCGCCGCCCGTTGATACGTTGACAAAAAATGTTGTGCCAACAGTTGAAAAGCCGTTAGTGATTCAACCGAAAGTGACCCCTCAGTATTCAACCGAAAAAAAGGAGAAAACGGAGATTGCGAAGCAAAATAAGGAGCAAAATAAGGAGCAAAAAGCCTTGGAAACACCTAAGACGCCGATTGAAACGCCGCCAAATAACGATGCTGTTTTAGCCGTTCTTGAAAACGTGACCAGTAAGGAATATGAGCAGATTACAGAGCCGACAAAAGGCGCGTCTTCAAATGC
>JAYUKJ010000138.1:0-20222 GCA_043764555.1 Saprospiraceae bacterium | reverse complement strand
GACGCTTACCATCCAAGAACAGCTCCTCGGTATGGACGATATTTTTAATTTTATCGTTGATGAGCGTCGTGTCCGTTGTTGTCGGGTCTTCGCCAAGCATTCCCATCATGACGGCAATGTCTGTACCATGCCCTTTACCCGTCTTTGCGAGCGAGCCATAAAGAAAGATTTTAAGATTTTTCACTTGCGTAAACTGTTGATTTTCATGGAGTTCCATGACAAATCGTTCAGCGGCACGCCACGGGCCGAGTGTGTGGGAGGACGAGGGACCAACGCCGATTTTGAAAATATCGAACACGGAAATTCTTTCTTCTACCATTAGATTGTGGTTTTATATGGTTGATTTGTCACTGCTTGGCTACACATAGTTTTAGCAACTTTCAACACGAATTTTATCGAATTTTACGAATTACACGAATTATGACGTCGTTATAATTCGTGTAATTCGTAAAATTCGATAAAATTCGTGTTAAGTCAAGTAGCTACGTTGATTCTAAATACGCCTTAATGCCGCCCGTCAAGCTCACAGCATTATCGAACCCTAATTTCTGCAATTCAGCTACCGCTTTTGCCGACCTTGCACCGCTTTGGCAATGCACAATTATAGGGTTTTTTCGAGATAAAAAAGCCGTTTTTTCGGGCAATATACTGAGGGGGTATAAAATAGCGCCGAGATTTGAGACGGCATATTCGTAAGGCTCACGGACGTCAATCAATTGGAAATCAGCGTTTTGCGTTTGCATGGCTTTGAAATCGGCAATGGATATTTCAGGAATTTCGGAAGCCGTTTTGACACCACAGAATAGTTCGTAATCAATCAGTTTTTTAATCGGCTTGTAATGCAGATTTTTCTTTATTTTTAAAGATTTAGCTGTAAAAGTCTGTGCATCAAAGAGGAATAAACGACCCGCCAAAGGCTCACCAATATTGGTCAAAACTTTAATCACTTCGCTCGCTTGCATGGAGCCGATGATGCCAGGCAAAACGCCCAAAACACCGCCTTCTGCGCAGTCGGGAATCAGTCCCGCGGGCGGTGGCGTTGGGAAAATATCGCGGTAATTGACGCCCCGTTCGCCGTCATTTTGAATAAGGTTAAAAACGGAAATTTGACCCTCAAATCGAAAAATTGACGCATAAACGTTCACTTTTCCCGCCAAAACGCAGGCGTCGTTGACCAAATAGCGCGTCGGAAAATTATCCGTTCCATCCGCCACAACGTCATATTTTGAGATGATTTGCAAAGCATTTTCAGATGTCAAATGTTCATAAAAAACGTCTATTTCAATGTGCGGATTCATCGCCAAAAGTCGCTCTTTTGCCGCCACCGCTTTAGGTTTTCCGACATCTGCAACGGTGTATAAAACCTGCCGTTGCAAATTAGAATCATCGACCACATCGCCGTCAATAATGCCGATATGACCAACGCCCGCTGCCGCCAAATACAGCAAAACAGGGCAGCCCAAACCGCCCGCGCCGACGACCAAAACGCGGCTATTTTTCAGTTTTATCTGCCCTTCCATCCCAAAATCGGGTAGGGCAAAGTGGCGCGCATATCGGGCAAGCTCGGCTTGCGAAAAGGTGGAATTGTCCATTTTTAAGTTGTTTTAACGGTCTTTTATCCTAAAAAACGAATAGAGAGCAAAGGTATTTTTTTAAAAGAGGACCCCTCAGTATAACGGCGTTTTTTTCGCTATTTCGCTGAAATATAAGGTCAAAATGGGGCGATTGCACAACGGAAAAACTTCCCGTTGCGCGTTTGAAAGTATCGTAAGGACCCCTCAGTATATGACGTTCTTATGGCATCCCGAACGTCGGGAAACGCCTTTTTCGACTAAAAAGCAAGCAAAAATGGCGTTTTTAAGCCGATAAATGGCATCTTTGCTCAATTGATTTCACCTTTATTCACCATTAAAAAGCTCAATTCATGCGTTTATTATTTCTATTATTTGTCTTTTTTACTGTTCAATTGCAAGCACAAGACCTGTATATGCCCCGCGACATCAAGCAAGCCTACGAAAAAGGCACGCGTTCGATGGACGGAAAAGTGGGCAAAAATTATTGGCAAAACTACGGGCGGTACAATATTGACATCACCGTCACGCCGCCTTCGCGCACCGTGAAAGGCAGTGAGACGATACTGTATGTCAACAACAGTCCCGACACGTTGCGCAATCCAAATATTAAATTATTTATGAATATTCATAAAGCGGGCGCGCCGAGAGACGGTGGTGCAAGTGCCGATTATTTGACATCGGGTATGCACATCGACGCCGTGAAAGCGGACGGAAAAAGCGTTAAATGGGCGGATAATCCGTCGGTTTTTACGAATCGAGGACTCAAACTGCCCAAACCGCTCGCGCCGCACGACTCCGTTTTGTTGACTTTTGATTGGCACTATGATGTGTCGGTGGAAAGCAATCGAGAAGGAATGTTGGACTCAACGACGTTCTTTTTGGCGTATTTTTACCCACGCGTGGCGGTCTATGACGACTACGCGGGTTGGGACCGCATGACGTTTTCGGACGGCAAAGAATTTTATAGTGACTTTAATGATTATACGTTGACGGTCAATGTACCCAAAAATTTTGTGGTTTGGGCAACGGGCGATTTGCAAAATCCGCAATCGGTTTTGCAAGCCGATTATTTGAAAAAATATCAAGAAAGTTTAACATCCGATTCGTTGATTCACGTGGCAACTTTGGTAGATATGACGGACAGAAAAGTCACGACGCAAAACGATAGAAATAGCTGGGTTTTCACGGCGACTAACATTCCAGATGTCGCTTTGGCTTTTAGTGACCACTACGTTTGGGACGCTTCGAGCGTGATTGTTGACAAAACGACGGGTCGCCGAGCGAGTGTGCAATCGGCATACATGGACACGGCCGCCGATTTTCGTCAAATGGTCGATTTTGGTAAACATTCGTTGGATTGGTTTTCCAACAACTGGCCAGGCGTGGCTTATCCGTATTCAAAATCGACGATTGTGCAAGGTTTTGCCGACATGGAATATCCGATGATGGTGAATGACAACACGACGTCCGACCCTGATTTTTCGCGATTTGTCGTTGAACACGAGATTGCGCACACCTATTTTCCGTTTTACATGGGTATCAACGAAACGCGTTACGGTTTTATGGACGAAGGCTGGGCAACGGCGTTGGAGTTGTTGATTGGAACGAGTGACGTGGGCGCCGAAAAAGCTGAAAATTTGTTCAAGCAATTTCGCGTGACGCGGTGGATAAACGACCCTTCGCAGGAGGAAGATATGCCTATTACTACGCCGAGTAACAACTTGAACGGACCGGGTTTGGGCAACAATGCGTACGGAAAACCCGCACTTGGCTACCTTGCCGTTAAAGATTTGTTGGGCGATGTGGTGTTTAAAAAAGCGCTGCACATCTACATGGACCGTTGGCACAGCAAGCATCCGACGCCGTGGGATTTCTTTTATTCGATGAATGACGGCGCGGGAAAAAACCTGAATTGGTTTTGGCACAATTGGTTTTTTACCAATGGCTACATCGATTTGGCGGTGGAAAAAGTGGAAAAAAACAGAAAAGGGTACGCGCTTAACGTCAAAAATATCGGCGGTTTTTTCGCACCCGTTGACGTCAAAATTGACTATGAAGATGGCTCAAAAGAGACGATTCACTTAACGCCTGAAGTTTGGCAGAAGAATTCAAGCGCGGCGATTGTGCCAATTCTGACTAAAAAAACGATAAAATCGCTCACTTTGGACGGCGGTATTTTTATGGACGCGGATGTGAGCAATAATATTTGGAAAAAATAGGGTTTATACTGAGGGGTCCTAAAAAAATGCAAACGCTTGATTATCAATGAGATAGTCAAGCGTTTTTTGTTTAAAAATGCCATTTGTATTGAGAGGTACTTCGTTGTCAAGAGATTTAGAAAACGAGTAAATCAGAGCGACTTGTGACCATTTCTTTAAACGTGTGTCTATCTGAAAGGTCGCGAATGTTGCCAAATTAAATAAGGTATTTAATGGCATTATCTTTTTTTTTTCTATAAAATGACTGATTTGCAATACACTGTCTTGATTTGACAAGTATAAACCAAATTTAATAATCTATTTTAGATGTAGTATTTCAAGTCTGGGTCTATTCAGAAAATAACCCATTTCCGACTTCTCACATCCTTCTGACATTTGATTTTTATTAAGGACACAACCACGTTTTCACCCTTTTTTAATTCATCAAATCAATGTTGTATTATGAAAACACCCAGCTTATTTTCTATCCTTTTTTGCCTCATTTTCTTCCCAAATCTTTCGGCACAACAACCTTATATTCAGGTTTACGGAACGGTTCAAACCGACATCAATCGCGGCTACAAAATTGTGGCTTTACCCAACAATACCTTCGTTATTGGTGGCGAGTGGAACAACAAAGCCTACTTGATGAAAGTCTCGGCAAGTGGTAATCAATTGATTTACAAGTCATTAGATGGTAGTTTTAATGGAAATTCGTCCGTTAAAGACATTGTTTTAGACGCCGACGGCAGCCTTATCGCGGTGGGCGAATGTACCCGTTGTGCAACAACTGACACGTTGAAAAAAGTGTTTGCACTTCGGGCGGACGCCAATCTGAATCCGCTAAACGTTCGTGTTTACGCGGGTTCAAATCCGACAAATAACGTGTTGTTTGCGCCGTCAATTGTCCGAAAAGGCAGTAATTTGATGCTGATTGCTTCGACGGGCGGCTTGGGTCTTAATTTTGAAGACATCGTTTTGCAGAGTTTAAACGCTAATTTGGACACAATTTGGCGCAAAACCATCAATAGTTGCGCGGCTTGCGGCTTTGAATATCCCTACGGTTTGGCGGCAACGGCGAATGGTTTTACAACAATTATTGGTCATGCATTTACGGATTCGTTGACGACGTACCACTTCAACGCAAGCGGCAATGTGCTGTGGAAAACGCGCAGTTTTACCTACGGCGGACTTGATAACGCGACAATTGCGGCAAATGGCAACGGCAAAATTTACATTGCGGGCGGTGCAAAAGGCTTGCCGACCTACGACCCGACCAAATTTACCGCCGCAATCACTACGATTTCCGAAGCCGACGGCGCGACAATCACGGGGACGGTTATCAATATCGACACCCTGACCGACGAGACGGTGCGGTGTTTGAGCATCACAACCGACGGCTCGATTCTCGTCGGACACCTTCGCGCCGCGCCAAACGTACTCGGCACTTACGGCGTATCGCGGGTTTATCGTTTGAATGCGTTAACGTCTCAAATTGAAGGCTTTACAGAGATACCAAATCCTGATGTGTTTACACCGATGCACATTGCGAGCGTCGTTCCGATGACCGCAAACGGCACGCAATTCGCCGCAACGGGCATTCGCGGGGTGTTAAATCGAACTTTTTTTTATTCGTTTAACCGCGTTGTCGCAACCAAAAATGCGGAACTAAAGCGTGATTTTATCGTTTTTCCAAATCCCACGGCGGGTAATTTTGAGGTGAAAATACCCGAAATGGACGGACTTTTATCGTTGACTTTAACCAATCTCTTAGGTCAAATCGTTTGGATAAAAACGCTAAAAAAGGACGATGCCATCAGCAACAGGCGTTTTTCAATTGCCGAAAAGGGGGTTTATTTACTTCAATTGCAATCGGAAACGGGTATTGTGGTGCGGAAACTGACGGTTGATTGAATGGCATTTATCAAATATATGATGATTTTTTTTTTAATATCGTTTAACTTCTCTTATGCCCCCTCAGTATTTTTTACAAAATCCACAAAATCTACCGATTTTCAATTGTTTCAACATCAACGAAACGGATTGTTTCTGTGACTAACAAAGTTATTTTCGACGACGCGACTTGAAAGTCGCGTTACGGTCAAAATACGGTCAAAATACGGTCGAAATACTGAGGGGTCCCCCAAATTGGAATTTAGTCCAAAGTGACCACGACTTTTCCTTTTGTGCGCTTCGACTCAATGTGTGCTTGTGCTTTTACGACGTCTTCAAAAGGATAAATAGCGTCAATAATCGGTTTAATTGCACCGTTTTCAATCTGCATTTTTAGCCATTCCAAATCTTTTTGATTGGATTTTACGATGAAAATATTGGGCTTTTTTTTCGATAAAAGCGTGAAAAAATATTTGTCAAAAGCCAAGCGAAAACTCGGAACGGTCGTTACATATCTGCCACGTTCGGTGAGTGTATTTTTGATTGTATCAAAACTCAAATTGCCAAAAACGTCGAAAAAAATATCGAATTGATTGGACAATTCATTGAAGCTAACGCCTTTATAATCAATGGTTTGTGTTGCGCCAAGCGATGTGCATAAATCAAAATTTTCGGGACTACTGAATGTCGTTATGTCGCAATTAAACGCTTTCGCAATCTGAATGGCAAACGTGCCGACGCCACCCGATGCGCCATTAATCGCAATTTTTTGTCCCGATTTTAGCTTTCCCGTATCCCGTAAACCTTGCAAAGCCGTTTGAGCCGCTAAAGGTATCACTGCCGCTGATTTCCAATCCAAATTTTGCGGTTTTGGATGAATTTCACCTTCATTGGCGACTAAATATTCAGAAAAAGTTGTGCCTTGCCAACCGTTTATCATGCCAAAAACGGTATCGCCTTTTTTGAATGCAATGTTCTGGCTTTCAACCACTTCGCCTGAATAATCAAAGCCAACACCCATCGGAAATGTCTTCCCCGTAAAAATTTTATACATTCCTTTTCGGATAAAAATATCCTTTGGATTCACTGCTGCCGCCCTGACTTTCACTAATACTTGATTCCTAATTATAGTCGGCATCGGGCTTTCTATGATGGCTAATTTATCGGTTTTACCAAAACCTGTTAAAATTGCTTTTTTCATTTTTTTTTATCATAAATTTTATTGAAGAACGGTGTTTACACTGAGTGGTCCCTTTTTCCAAAAAAAAACAAAAGGCGAAGCATCCCGCTTCGCCTTTTTATTTTAGAAAAAAATCAATTTAGCAACCACTCATACAACCACGCAAAGCACGGCGGCAATAAACAACCGCCATTTTGCTACGGTAATTGTCACTTGCGTAATGGTCAGACATCACAGAATTTACGCCGTCGGTTGCGTGTTCGGCGGCGGCAGTGAGGCGTTCTTCGGTCAAAATTTGTCCATTTAAGGCTGCTTCGACCGCCGTTGCGCGATAAGCGTGGTCGGCAACGCCGTTGAAAGCCACGTGGGCGTTTGAAATCACACCATGGTCGTCAACCGTCATCTGCACGGCACAACCGACAATCGCAAAACGGCTCGCGGGTTGCATAAATTTCGCGTAGTTGTAGCGCAAAGTCGCTGAATCTGGCTCAGGTACTTGAATTTCGGTGACAATTTCACCTTCTTGAAGCGCCGTTGAGAAAAATCCCGTGAAAAAATCATCGGCAGCAATCTTCCTTTCGCCACTCGGACCTTCCATTTTTACGGTCGCATCGGCTGCCAAAAGCAAGGCGGGCCAATCGGACGCAGGGTCGGCGTGGGCAATTGAACCGCCGATAGTGCCGCGATTGCGCACTTGAACGTCGCCAATTTCGCCCGCACCCATCGCCATCAACGGAATTTTGGTGAGCGTCGTTTTATGGCTTGCAATCATGCCGTGCGTCGTATTTGCACCAATCGCAATAAATTTTCCCCTATCCCGAATAAACGTCAATTCAGGAATTTTGGCAATGTCAATCACCGCCGAAGGTTGCGCCAAACGCAATTTCATCGCGGGAATCAAACTGTGTCCGCCCGATAAAATCTTCGCATCTGGGTCTGCGCCAAGCATAGCGATAGCCTCTGCTACCGAACCCGCGCGCCTATATTCAAAACTTGCTGGAATCATGTTTTTTATTTTAAATTTTTAAATTAAAAAATAAAATTTAAGTGGTTTAGTGTAACTGTATTTGCGAATTCATTCGCACCCGTAATTGCAAATTTATTTGCAAAACGATACGTAAGAAACATTTAATGCTACACTTTTTTACTTGTCTTCTGCAAATAAATTTGCAGTTACTGGTGCAAATGAATTTGCAAATACAGTTAACTAAATTGCTTTTTTAATGGGAAAAAGCGTTAAAAAAGCGGTTTATACTGAGGGGTCTTTTTTGTTAAAAATTTAAACAATTTTCGAAATAACATTATCAGCCCATAAACAAAAAGCGATTAAAAAAACTAAACTTAGTAGGAGTTTTAAAAATGCACTTTTACTTTTTAATTGAAATATTGTGTACCCAAATGCAACAACGTAAATTCCTGCAATGCAATAAGCGGGATATTTAAAAAAATCAGTAAAAGCGATTGACGCCAAAATCATAAAAAGGCTAACAATAACGATGATTGAAATACCTAAAATTGCTAAAATACTCTGTAAATATTTCATCGTAATTGATTGGAAATCAAATAGTTAAACTTGTTAAAAAACACCCAAAATACTGAGTGGTCCCTTTTTAAAATTTCTAATAATCCCAAAAAACATAAACCATTATTGATAATGCAAAAACTATGAAATAAGCTAAACCCAATAAAAGCCCAAAAAATAATTTACTCGTTTTTGAAACAGTGATTGAATACAACAGGAGAAAAGAATAAACAGTAGGAATAATCCCATTAAAATCAAAAGTAAATTCGCCAATTGTAATTACGATAAATATTATAATGCTAATGACAAAAACCTCTCGTTTTAATTCCACATATTTCATTTGCAAATCATTAAAAATTAATAAAAAACACCCTTTATACTGAGGGGTCCCCTTTTTGTCATTAATGCGCGCAACCTTCGGGCTGCATCGCGTTCCAAACCCTTTCAGGCGTCATTGGCATATCCAAATCTTTAATACCAAACGGGCGCAAAGCATCCATAACGGCATTAACGACGGCAGGCGTTGAGCCAATGCAACCCGCTTCGCCAGCACCTTTTACGCCCAACGGATTGTGCGGACAAGGCGTTACGGTGCGGTCAATCTCGAACATCGGCAAATCGTCGGCGCGGGGCATACAATAATCCATGTAGGAAGCGTTCGTGAGGTTGCCTTCGGTGTCGTATTGAACGCCTTCGAGCATCGCTTGACCAATGCCTTGCGCCAAACCGCCGTGGATTTGACCGTCCACAATCATCGGATTAATGACATTTCCCACGTCGTCAACCGCGATAAAACGGTTCAATTTGACCTTTCCTGTTTCAGCATCTACCTCGACAATCGCAATGTGGCAACCGAAAGGATAGGTAAAATTGGCAGGGTCATAGAAACTCGAAAAGTCCAATCCAGGCTCCAAACCTGCGGGATAATTGTGCGGAACATACGCCGTGAGCGAAACATCGCCGAAGCTAATTGACTTGTCCGTGCCTTTCACCGTCCATTTTCCACCCTCATAATTCAAGTCGTCAACGGCACATTCGAGCTTGTGGGCGGCGATTTTCGCACCTTTTTCCAACACTTTTTCAATAGATTTGACAATCGCCGAACCGCCGACCGCCAACGACCGCGAACCGTAGGTTCCCATGCCGAAAGCAACGGCGTCAGAATCGCCGTGAATCAACTCAATATCGTCCATCGAAATGCCCAATTTGTCGGCAACCACCTGAACAAAAGTCGTTTCATGTCCCTGTCCGTGTGAGTGCGAACCCGTGTAAACCGACACTTTTCCCGTCGGTTGCACCCGAACTTGCGCCGATTCGTACAAACCAGCCCGTGCGCCCAAAGCCCCGACAACCGCCGAAGGTGCAATGCCGCAAGCCTCAACATAAGTCGAAAATCCGATGCCCAAATAGCGACCTTCTTTGCGCGCTTCGGCTTGTTCTTGGCGGAAATTTTCGTAGCCAACCATCTCCAAACCGCGTGTCAAAACGGGTTCGTAATTGCCCGAATCATATTGCAAAGCCACTTGCGTTTGATACCCAGGCTGCGTTACACCGTCAAAAGCGGGAATAAAATTTCGGAAACGCAACGCCGCAGGATCCATATCCATTTCCAACGCCGCTTTGTCCATCAGTCGTTCCAACAAATACGTCGCTTCGGGACGACCCGCGCCACGATAGGCATCAACGGCGTTCGTATGCGTGAAAACTGCCGTCATATTCAAATGAATTTTCGGCGTTGTGTACAAGCCTTGCAACAAAGTTCCGTGCAGATAAGTCGGAACGGCGGGTGCAAAAGTGGAGATATATGCCCCCAAATTAGCGTAAGAGTCTATGCGTAAAGCGGTGATATTGCCGTCTTTATCGAACCCCATTTCGGCTTTCGACACGTGGTCACGACCATGTGCGTCGGTCAAAAAGGCTTCTGTCCGCGTCGAAGTCCATTTGACGGGGCGATTGATTTTGTTCGATGCCCAAATCACCAACGCTTCTTCGATGTAATGGAAAATTTTTGAGCCAAAACCACCACCGACATCGGGCGCAACAACGCGGACTTTGTGTTCGGGCAAGCCCAAAACAAAAGCGCACATCAACAAGCGCGTCAAATGCGGATTTTGGGAAGTCGTATATAACGTGTAAGCATTTGTCGCGTCGTCGAATTGACCAATTGCCACGCGTGGTTCAATCGCATTTGGCGCGAGCCGTTGATTGATAAATTCGTAAGTCGTCACGTGATGAGACGCCTCAATTGCCGCGTCAACTTCTTCGCGCGGATTGCCGATTTGCCAATCAAATGCCGTATTATTCGGTGCTTCTGCGTGAACTTGCGGTGCATCGGGCGCAACGGCGTCTTTTGGATTCGTCACGGCGGGATACACTTCGTATTCGATTTCTAACAAATCTGCCGCGTCAACGGCTGCCGAACGGCTTTCAGCGATAATCACCGCGATGCCGTCACCCACGTGTTTTGACGTCGAACCGACGGGGCAAAGCAACGGATGCGCGGGTTCTTTCATCGTGTCGCCGTTCTTAAAATTGACCTGCCAACCGGCGGGAACACCGCGAATGTGGGCAACATCTGCGCCCGTAAAAATCGCCACAACGCCTTCGTGGGCGCGGGCGGCGGTGTCGTCAATGCTGACGATTTTGGCGTGTGCGTAAGGTGAGCGCACGATGTGGGCGTACGTCATACCGACCAATTTAATATCGTCGGTGTATTTTCCTTTGCCTGTAAGAAAGCGGCGGTCTTCGACGCGCTTTACGGATTGACCAATATAACTCATTTTTTTTGATTTTAAACTTAAAAGTTAAAAATTCCGAATTGTTGTGGTTGCATCTGTATTTGTGAACCTTGACCTCAGAGAGGTCACACAATTGTAGAAATCAAACAACAAAACGTTTCTCCGACCTCAGAGAGGTCGCACAATTGTAAAAGCAGCAGATGATTTATGTACGACCTCTCTGAGGTCGAGAACCAATTTTCTCCCGTTTTCCTACAATTGTGTGACCTTTCTGAGGTCAACTTGCGTAAAAACATTAAAATTTACGTTTTATACTGAGGGGTCCTTGGTGTCTCTAAATTTGACAACTTTTTAAAAGCAATAGTATCTACACATCTTTTCTATCCTAAATTCCCGAAGGAAATATATGTTTATAGAAAAAATTAAAGAACGTTTCCAAAATCCCGAAGGGATTGTATGTATATTCTTACCATTTAACATATTTACATATAATCCCTTCGGGATTTTGAAAATATGTGTTGTTTTCGTCCTATAAACATGAATTCCCTTCGGGAATACAAGACAAATTTAGACTAATGTAGATATTATGGGTTTTAAAAGTTGCCAAATTTCAAACGCCTAAACGTCCTAAGCTGCGCAAACTTCTTCAGAAATTTGTCCCGAAGCGTACTGAATCGCCCGCACGATGTTGTGATAGCCCGTGCAACGGCAGAAATTGCCTTCGATGGCTTCGCGGATTTCCTGTTCGGATGGTTTGGCGTTGTGTGCCAAAAGGTCGGCGGCGCACATAATCATGCCGGGCGTGCAGTAGCCGCATTGCAAGCCGTGTTCTTGGCGGAAGCCTTCTTGAAGGGCGTGGAGTGTGCCGTCGGCGGCTGCCATGCCTTCGATTGTCGTGACGGATGAGCCGTCGCATTGAGCCGCCAAAACGGTGCAAGATTTGACCGCGTCGCCGTCAATATGCACCGTACACGCGCCACAACTGCCCGTATCGCAGCCGATGTGCGTGCCTGTGAGCCGCAATTTGTCCCGAAGGTGATAGACGAGCAGTTCGCGCCCTTCCACTTCGTGTTTGAAAACTTTACCATTGATGGTAATTGAAATAGGTACTTTCATTCCTGTTGATTTGATTTTTAAGTTTAAAAATATGGTTTGCGAATGATTTTTTTAAAATTGCTTGCATTTTGACAGATTAACGCTGTACGAGATAAGGTTCGGTTTTAAAGGCATGAATGTAGAATTAAAATTTACAAAACATATAATTATCGTGTAAAAATTTGGAAAGTTAGATTTATTCAAAATTGGGTGGCGGGCGGAAAGTACGAAAGCCTTGCGAATTGGCTTCGCAAGGCTTTCGGATAGGGTAGGACGCTTGTTTTTGGAGATGGAAAAGGACCCCTCAGTATAAACGCCGTTTTTTAATGAAAAACGTCGAGAAAAAGACGTTTCCCGAAGAAGAATCGGGATGGCGTAAGGACGTCATATACTGAGGGGTCCTAAATTTTAAGTTAAAGACGTTTTATTACGTCGCAAATAATCGAATAGAGAAGGTGCTTTCATGAAAAACCAAACGGCTAAAACGCTGTCGCAAATCGCACAACCCGCTGAAGAAGACGCACTAAACGGCACAATCGGATTGCCGTATAAATGGTGCAAAACATCCCAAGTTGTGTGCATCAACCAAGCAACGCCGATGTAATTGTAGTTGGTTAAGCCTTTAAAAGCCATGAAAAGCATGGCTGTTGCGAACAAATATTCGGCAATACCTAAGCCGCCACTCCAATATACGGCTCCCGCACCCGCAATAATAACTGCACTAATTTTTTGCCGATTGGGTTCGTCCGCAAGCGAAGAAATTGTTATGTAAACAAGGGCAATAATCGCTGCGGCTACCGCATTGAGAAGCTCAAAATCGGGAACAATGTGTGGATTCATTACTTTTATTTTTTATTTTTTTGAAAAATGAAGACAATCTAATGGAACATGACTTTTCTCAATATTCCACAATATTTTGACTCCATTTGTTCACGTTGAGGTTACGGAGTCGGGTTGTTTTTTCAAATATAAATTCAGTGATGCACCTTTTTTAACGCCAAAATGCTTGCCTATCTACTCAGTTTAAAGCATAAAAAAGCCGTTTTTCATTTCAAATTAAGTGAAAAAGGCTTTTTTTATGTTTTATACTGAGGGGTCCCTAAATTTTAAATTCTCGATATTTTTCTTATTTTTGCCCGTAAAATTAAATAAAATAAGTCATGTTAAATCATTTACACATACAGAATTACCGCCTTTTCCGCGATTTGCACATTGACAAATTGGGACAAGTCAATCTTATTGCGGGGAAAAATAATACGGGAAAACCGCATTTATGGCTAACCTTGAAATCAGATAAAACATGAAACAAAAATTGATTTTAGAAGGTATATCTTGAAAACACGGTTTCAAATCAATTTTTTAATTGGTTAAATCAGACTTTTGATATGCACACTTCTGTCTGATTTGGATATTGATTTCAATAAAAAAGCACAATTTCTTAATTGTGCTTTTTTTGTTTCAACACCAAATTTTTAACAACTTCGCCAGCAAAATAGAACCCCTCAGTATAAACGCTGTTTTTGACTAAAATCCTCAAAATACTGAGGGGTCCTAAATTCACTTTTTCAAACAAAAAAAATAATGGCAATTCATTTCAAGCTCATGTACAAGCGCTATTTCCGATGGGCAATTGGCGTATTTTTTATGCTTTTTATTTTCAGACTAATTTATGGTTACGTTGAAAAAAACGACAACAATGCTGTTAGTAACAGAGGTGATTTTTTCAGCAGTATTCAAGATTTGAGAAAGAATTATGCGTCTGAAAAAGGTGGAAATGACATCAAATTTTCGCCGAATCAAAGCACTTCGCCGAGTTTTAATTCTAACCAAAAATACGAGAAAACGGCGTCAATTAAGGCGAAAACGTCGAAATTTGAAGCCGACAAAGCCCAAACGGAACGCGTGACGAAGGACTTTAAAGCGGTCGTTCAATACGAAAAAAATGAGGGCAAAAAAGGCAACCGAGAAATTCACTTATTGATTGGCGTTAATCCCGTTTTGTTCGACAGTTTTTACATCGAAATGCAGAAAATTGGGACGCTAAATGCAACTGAAATCACGAAAATCGATAAGACAAACGAGTACCGACAATTGAACGCCAAAAAAGTTTCTTTTGAAAAAACGTTGGCGTCTTTGAACGAATTGAAAGCACGCGGCGGGGCGATTAGTGACTACGTTGCTTTGCACGATAAAATATTGGATATCGAGAATCAAATGCAAGGTTTGGGCGTGGAATTAGGCAATTTTGACAGTGAAAACGAGTTTTGTTCCATCCGTTTTTCGTTATATGAAGGTGCCAGTGAGAAGCAAATTAGTTTAATCTATCGGCTCAAAATTGCTTTAGAATGGACGATAAAATATTACGCAATAATGGTTTTTGGACTCTTGTGTTTGAGCGGTTTTATCTTTATTTTATTGCTGATAATTGGCAGATTAAATCTAATAAAATCTATAATTGATAAAGCGGATTAACAGTTTGGACCCCTCAGTATTTTGCAAAAAAAAAGACGTTTTATTCTGGTTTTAATCAGAATAAAACGTCTTTTTTTTAAGTATTTCGAGGAGAAAGAAGCAAAAGATAGCCACAATAATAGCCTGTTTTTTACTAACAGAGAAGGCAGAAAACATACTAAATTTTTCTATTATTGTGGTTTTTCAATGTGTTCTAAAAGCAAAATTAGACAATAAAAATGTGATTATAATACGTGTTTTGGCTTGGTTTTACCCTGCATTTTTTTGAGAAAGATGCCTTCAAATTTACATTTTGGATTGAGCATTTTAGTTTTAAAGTGGTGCATAATTTGAGCGGTCAAAAAAATAATACGCCTCTTCATTTTACATTGAAATACGAAGGCGCCTCTTTTTTTATTTTGAAATATTAAACTGTGAAGCATTTAATATCATTGCTGGTTTTTAGGAAAAACGAATCTAAAATTTTTATAGTACGTAAGTTTTTCTAATGCTTAAAGTGGGTTAAAAGCAAGTCTTAGAAGCATATAGATTTTTAATTATTTAATCTCATTAATGAACTTACCAAAATCTCCCTTCACAATTGTTTTAAGTACGCCACAAATTTGCGCCGAGACAGGCGCGATGGCAAGAAAAAAAGCAAAATATCAGTTCTGATAAGTGTAGGCGGCGAAAATCAGGACTAAAAAGTCGTTTCTAAGTAGGTTTTAGGCGTTTTTCCCGTTTCTTTTTTGAAGGCAGCGTGAAAAACACTTTTACTGTTGAAACCGCAAGATTGTCCAATTCCATCTATGGTAAGTTGTTGATTGTCAATGTTTTGCAACATTTTTATGGCGGCTTGAACGCGATAAGCATTGACAAACTCGCTAAAAGACTTGTCTTCGCATTTTTTCAGAATTTCACCAACGCGCCGTGCAGAAACACCGACTACATCCGCCACATCGGCGACTTGCAATTGCTTGTTTTTGTAAGGTTGGTCAGCCTCAAAATGCGTTTTTATCTTCTCCAATATCAGCAATTCATCGTCTTGCGGTGCTGCTTCCAAGATTGTTCTTATGGCTTGTTCATACGCAACGTAGTGCGTTAATTTTTCATTTGAAAAGACAGGTTTGATGGATAAATGGAAAACATAGGCTTCGCCATTTTTTCGATAATTAATGATTTCGGCTTCAAATTCAATTTGTTCGCGGAGCTTTTGGCGGATGAAATCAACCGATTCAGGCGTCGTTAAAGTGCCTTGCAAAAAGGACAATTTACGCCCAATGACGTCCCGATGCCGATAGCCAACCATGGACAAAAAAGACTCATTGACGTACTCCACAATTTCCGCTTTATTGGTAATCACAACGCCGCGTTCACGCTCACTCAGTGCCTCTTTGAGCAGTTCTTTATGCTCCTGATTTTGCGCCGAAAATGCATCGGCATTGCTTAATAAAAAATAGACAAATGTGCTGGCAAATGAACACCCTAAAATGCTTGAAAATAGACTTTGCGCTTCACTATTTATTAATTCATTGGCAATAAACAGGATGGTAAAACCAATTAGATATTTTAACCATTTCAGTTGTTTTTTATAGACTATGTTCATGGTGATTAGCGCATTGTTTTGAACCAAAAAAACAATTGTCGCAATGAAAAAAGCAATAAAATAAATGAAATTCCACTTGCTAATAGCATTCGCAAAATCTTTGAACGGTGTTGCCCAATTGGTATTAAAATTATCCAATGTCCAGTAGATGAATGCTGATGAGAATTCAATGACAAAGGGGATAAACCACCACAACCAGCGTTGCGTAATATTTTTGATGGGTTGAAAGCCAAAGCGGACGAAAAAATAGAAAAGAGGACCCGACGCATAGCCAATCGGCAAATGCAGTTTTGTGAGTTGAGTTGTGTAAGAGAGGTTCCAATAATTCAAAAATAAAACGAGCGCATAATGCACCATAAATAGGAAAAAAAGCAAAGTCGGTAAGTTTTTCCGCGACGCTTTGGTGCCTAAAAATAAGGTAATGACTGAAATTTGAATAAATGCGGCAAAGACGAGTAGTTGTTCCATATTGTTGAGAATTAGTGTAAGATAGTTAAAATTTACTGAAAATTTACTGAAAATACTGAGGGGGCCTTTATCAATTCCTCGAGCGTTTTATTTAGCTAAAAGAATGTCCAACATTTTTTTAGGATTATCCATAAAAGATTTCATGACTTTATAATGCTCTGTCTCTTCGCATTTTACGGGTTCGAAAATACCATCATTCAATTCGTACAACAAAGAATCGGGATAAGCCATAACGATGGGCGCGTGGGTTGCGATGATGAATTGCGCATTTTTTTGAATCAATTCGTCCATTCTCACCAACAAAGACAACTGTTTTGCGGGCGACAAAGCGGCTTCGGGTTCGTCCAAAATGTACAGTCCGTTGCCCTTAAAACGATTCATAATGACCGAAAAAAACGATTCGCCGTGTGATTATTCATGTAAAGATTTTCCTCCATACGATTGTGCGGCACCGATTTCGTCAATATTTGTTGCTAAGTTATAAAAACTTTCGGCACGCAAAAAGAAACTATGCTCAGGTCTTTTTGAGCCTTTGATTAAAGTGAGTTTTTCGTGTAAATCTTAATGGGTTTTATGCGTCGAAAAATTGAAATTTGCCGTTCCTCCTTCCGCGTTTAAACCAAAAGCCACGGCAATTGCTTCCAAAATCGTTGATTTCCCCGTTCCATTTTCCCCGACAATGTACGTTACTTTTGGGTGTAAAGTCAAGGTCGAAAAGTTTTTTATGGCGGGCAAATTGTAGGGATATGCGTCAAAAGACTCGATTTTATCCTCCCTCAAAGCGACTTTTCGGATGTATTGATTAACGTTTACGGCGTCCATGTCGAGTTTTTAAAATTTTGATTGTCAATGAGTTGTAAAAAGGACTCCTCAGTATAAGGACAAATGTATCACTCAATTTTGACTTTTTTGAAGAAAATAAAAAGTCGGCGAAGTTGCAAACCTCGCCGACTTTGGCCCGCGTAATTTTAGCGGAAAAAGGCGTTTCCCGATGTTCGGGATACCGTAAGGACTCATATACTGAGGGGTCCCTTTTTCACGCTTTCTTTAATGTCAAAACTGAGATTTCGGGCAAAATTCCCACGCGTCCCGAAAAACCCAAGAAGCCAAAACCGCGATTGATGTGCAAATAGCGCCCGTTTTCGGCGTACAAACCCGCCCATTTTGGATAACGATATTTGATTGGACTCCATTTGAACCCCATTAATTCGACGCCCATTTGCGCGCCGTGCGTGTGTCCTGAAAGGGTCAAATGCACCGTTTCGGCGCGCGTTTTTACTTGTTTTTCCCAATGCGTCGGGTCGTGGGACAATAAAATTTTGAAGCTATCGGCGGCAACACCCGTCATTGCGCGCGCGAGGTCGCCGTATTGTGCAAAGCCGTGTCCCCAATTTTCGACGCCAATTAGCGTGATTTTTTGCCCATTCCGTTCAATTTCAAGGTTTTCATCCAACAACAATTTGAAACCGAGTGTTTTGTGGTGCCGTTGCAACAACTTAAAATTCGCCGATTTTTCCGCCAAAGAAGTCCACTGTTTGTAATCGCCGTAATCGTGATTGCCCAATATCGAAAACTTGCCAAGTGGCGCGTCGAGTGCGCCAAAAATGTCCAAATAAGGTTCAATTTCAGTTGCTTCGTTGTTGACCAAGTCGCCCGTAAAAAAAAGCAAATCCGATTTTTGCGCATTTGCCAAAGCCACGCCGCGTTTTACGGCTTCGGGGTCGTCAAAACTGCCCGCGTGAATGTCGGATAATTGCGTAATCGTCAAGCCGTCAAAAGCATCGGGTAAGTCCTTAAAAAACAGCGTATGCCGATGAACGGTGTAGTCATATTTGCCTTTAACGATGCCGTAAATGATGCCCAAAAACGGAATTGCCGCCAAACCCAAGCCTAATTGCGTCATAAACGCCCGACGGTCGGGCGTGAAGGACCCCTCAGTATTTGGCGCTCCAAGAGCCAAATTGACGGCGGTTGCGACCATTCTCGCGACGTCTTGACCCAACAAAACGAGGGCAAAAACGAGCGTTGGCACCAATATTAAAATCAAGCCATTGAATGCCCAAGTTTGGTAGGTTTTCATGCCTTTCACTCTGTCAAAAGTGAGAAAACCGAAGGCAATTAACGCCATAAAAAGGAGATTTATCCCCCAAAATAACCCATGAACGAGTTTGCGATTTGTGTCGGAATCGAAGGTTGCGGTGAGTGTTTTTATGCCTTGAAAAACGTAGAGGTCAAGGAGAAAAAGAAGCATTAAAATGAAATACATCAGCGTATTTTTAAAACGTGAAACTGTCTTTATGAGGGACGAAATGGGAAAAAAGATATTTTAGTACCTCATTTTGGCGTTTATACTGAGGGGTCTTCTTTCATTCAATTTTTATATCTACTTAGTTACACTTATGTTTTAGCAATTTTTAAGACAAATAGTTGCCAATTTTTTCAAATTAAGGTCTCCACTTTAACGGATTTTTCGCCCAATAATCGTTTACGAATTTAAGCCAATCTTTAGTCATTTTTGGAATATAAACGTCGGGTGGATAGCCCGTTTTGTCGTAAGAAATGCCATAATCCAAGTAATTTGCGCGACGGGCGGGAATATTAATTTGAAAATTATCGCACGGCATTGTGTAGGGCATTATGTCGCCATAATCCAAATAACCTGCGGAATTTTCACCAAAAATGGTCACTTTATCGCTCAAACCACGCGCAACGATTAAGAAAGTCTCGCCGCTGCTGCCGTTATTTTTGTTGGTCAACACATCCACTTTTCTGGGGAAAGGCAAAACTTTATCAAATTTAGTCGTGTCGCCATTGTCATTGAACCAACCACTTGGATTTTTCTCCCCAAATTCCACCATATTTTTGATGTATCTGTAAGTTTCAGCATCCATAACCTTTTGATTCTCCACCATGTACGCTTTCAATTTCTGTGTATTTTCGGGTGACATCCAACGTTTATTGCCTTTACTAATCAACGTTTTGGTGTAGAGATAAGGCAAAAGGCTCGTGTAAACATCCGTCGAACCGCCGCTATTGTTCCTAAAATCGACAATCCAATACGGTGTTTTTTTCAAGCGTTCGGCATTTCTAACCATCAAAGTGTCTAAAATTGGTTTGTTAGACATATCGCACGATTTTAGCGCAATGTACAAAGTCGTATCGTTCAAAAAATTGAACCGAACATCACTCAATTCTGCCGCCGCCTCGAAATCCGTCAACGTATCGCGTGACATCGGAAACGACTTTTTCCACGTGCCATATTTCGGCACAACGAGGTAGTTTTTAAGCACTTTTGAGGACATCGTGTCCAAAGCAAAATCACCCCGCACGTATACCATGTCATAGACCGTTGGACCCATCATTTTGCTTGAAAATTTGACCATACCGACCTTCCATTTTGCGTTTCCTGCTTCCAAAATCACGCCGTCATAGCGTTTTTCTTTTTCATTAAAAACGACGCCGACTTGATACCCCTCAGTATTCCACACGCCTTCCAT
>JAYUKJ010000137.1:0-5401 GCA_043764555.1 Saprospiraceae bacterium | reverse complement strand
CTTTGCCGCCTTATTTCCAACACACAGGGACGTGGTACGACTACTTGACAGGCGAAGCGTTCAACGTTTTTAGCACGGGTTCCAATCAAACAATCAACCTTGCAGCGGGTGAATACCGCGTGTTTACGGACGTTCAATTGCCCAAGCCTTCCGAAGGTTACCTTGGTTGGGGAACCGTTATTCCCGTGGAATTGGTGAATTTTAGCGTAAAAGCGGATAAAAACGACGCCGTTTTGAGTTGGACAACCGCCTCGGAAAAAGACAATGCTTACTTCGCCGTTGAACGGCGGATGGATGGTCAAGAGTTTACGGAAATCGGTCGCGTCAAAGGCAACGGAACGACCGCCCAAACGATGCGCTATGTCTTCACGGATAAGGATTTGGCGAGTGGTATTTTCTACTACCGCCTCCGTCAAGTTGACGGCAACGGGACGGCAAAATACACGGCAATTCAGTCGGTTAAAATTCAGAACGGATTGAAAACAATTTCTATCTATCCGAACCCAACGACGGACTTGATTTTCGTTCAAAACGCGTCAACTATTGAAGCGGGTGTTTTGACGGACAACCTCGGTCGCGTCGTTCAATCGTTTAAAATCGTACCGCAACAAATCAGCCTCAGCGACTTATCGGCGGGCATTTATTTCTTAAAAATTGGGGCGGAGAACTTCAAGATTATTAAGAAATAACAATAAAAAGGGACCCCTCAGTACAAACGCCTTCCCGTTAGCTAACGGGAAGACGTTTATACTGAGGGGTCCTCTTTTTCGTTATTTAGGGCACAACCAAACCCTTCATCACCACATAGTCAATCTGTCCATTTCGTTCCAAAACAAAAGTTGCTTCATCGCCGCGTTTCAGCATCTCTGACGCTTATTGCTTATTGGACACATTGAAAATCCGTAAAAATTCGTAAAAATTCGTAAAAATCCGTTGCCCCCGTTTAATCTGTGTTCCGTGTCGCTCAAAATGTATTTTATCTATCTATACTGCGCCATTTTGTCGCCGTGTCCCTTCGTAGAAATCATTAAAAGTCCCAAAAATGTGATTAAACCGTTGAGAATCAAGAGTTCAAAACCAAATTTATAATTGTTAAACCACGCCTGCGAATTGGCATTCAGAATATAGGTAATGATTGGCGAAGCGCAACAAATCCACGGCGCAAGACTGTCTTTTATGTTCCTATTCGTGAGGAAACCAAAGGTGAATAAGCCTAAAAGTGGACCATAAGTATAACTCGCAGCATCATAAATGGCCTTGATAACGGAGGCTTTATTGATGTAATAAAAGATGATGATAATAATGAATAAAATGAGGGAGAAACCGAGATGCACCAAAGTGCGCGTTCTCTTGTTTTCTTTATTTTCTTCTCTTTTTTCAAAGCCTAAAAAATCAATACAAAAGGCAGTTGTAAGCGCCGTAAGCGCCGAATCCGCGCTCGCATAAGTGGAAGCGAGGATGCCGAGAAAGAATAAAACGCCAATTGCGGGCGTCGAATATTGCAAAGCGATGGTTGGAAAAAGCAAGTCTGTACGAGGCGTTCCGTTGACCATCGGAATCGCAATATTGTTTTGCTTGGCATAAATGAACAATAAAATACCGAGCGATAAAAAGAGTAAATTAATAAAACCCAACAAAGCACCGTAAGACAACATATTGATTTGTGCGCCGCGTAAAGTCTTGACTGTTAAGTTTTTCTGCATAATATCTTGGTCCAATCCCGACATGACAATGCAGACGGACACACCCGCAAGGAATTGTTTGAAAAAGTTTTTGGGGTCGCCCCAACCATTTTCAAAAAATAGAATTTGAGATTTAGGACTGCTGAAAACGGTGTCAACAATGCCACTAAATCCTAAATTGAGCTTGTCCCCAAGCATTGAAATGGTCATAACAAGGGTGACTAAAAGACACAGCGTTTGGATTAAATCTGTCCAAATGATGGTTTTTACGCCACCTCTAAATGTGTAAGACCAAATCAATCCAATCGTAATCGCCACCGTTACCCAAAACGGAATACCAAAAGGCGAAGTGACAAATTGATGCAAAACCATTGCGGCTAAGTACAAGCGAAAACCCGAACCAACGGTGCGCGACAAAAGGAAAAAAGCGGACCCCGTTTTATAACTTTTCACACCAAACCGTTTGTCGAGATAGGTATAAATAGAAATTAAATTGAGTTTGTAATACATTGGCATTAAGACAAATGCGATAATCACGTAGCCCGTTAGAAAGCCAAATACCATTTGCATATAAGACATGGAACTTTCTTCAACCCAGCCTGGAACGGAGATGAAAGTGATGCCCGAAATCGACGTGCCAATCATGCCAATCGCAATCAAATACCACGGTGATTGGCGTTTTGCCATAAAGAAAGATTCGTTATCCGACGAGCCGCGACTCGTTAAATAGGCAATGCCGATGAGCATTAAAAAGTAGGCGACGATGATGCCGAGAATGATTTGTGGAGACAGTTGAGACAGTTGAGACATGGACAGGTTTACGTTTTATTTAATTATTTTAGATTTTAATTAATATCAGATGTCAAGCTCCAGATGCCAAATTTAGCGTTCTAAATGTGTGAACTTGGAATTTGGCATTTGAAATTTAGCATTTGAAAAACCAAATGTAGAAAAACCATTGATTGTAAAGCTATGAAAATGTTTTTTTTGAAAAAAAAGCATTTATACTGAGGGGTCCTAAAATTGCCAATAGAATAATTTTAAAAATTTTGTTCGGGTAATTTTTATTTTTAACAAATTATACTACCTTTGGCTATTATAAAACGAAATTTTTTAAACTTTAAACATCTTTTATTATGGAGTTCTTAATTAATTCTCTTCTCGGCGGCGGTGGCTTGCTCATGGGAATGTTGGGCAAAGGCTCAAATTTTGGTACAGTTGGTAATGCCATCGCGGGTGTTGTCGGCGGCAACGCGGGCGGCAGTTTGATTGCACCACTCATCGGTGCGGCAGTTGGCGGCGGTGACTGGAAAACGATGTTGATGTCGGCAGTCGGCGGCATCGCAACGACTTACATTTCGAGCTTTATTAAGAAATAAAGCAAACACTACTCAACGAGTAAGAAAAATGCCGCGTTTGTCGATTGACGAACGCGGCTTCTTTTTTTTAAATGAATAATCCATTAACCACTATCAAGCATTATTTTAATGAAAACATTTTAGGCGTATTGTCCACTATTTTCTGCCGTGTTGTGCTTGGGTTTTCCGTAAAATTGACGCCATTAAAGAGTTGTAAATAATTGATTTGCAACTTAATAACGGCATCGGCACCTTCAATTGTTGGCAGCGTTTTGCTCAATTCGATGGGCATTAAAGTCGTCATTTCTACGTTCAACGTGTCTTTGAAATTAAGTCCACTCGCGACGATTATTTTATTGAAAATATAGCTTTTTGTCGCCCGATTGTACATCGAATCGGGTCGGATACTGAGGGGTCCCGTAAGCATTTTCGTGGCGTCGGTTTTGTTGATTTCAGGCATTAGTCCGACGTTGAAACGACATTTTGAAAAAGTCTTCCCAACGGCTTCAAAAGTGCCAATTTGAAACTCAAACCCGTTGTTTCGCCCAATCATGGCGAAGGTGTTTAAGGCGTTTATCGTGTCCGTTTGGCGGTAAAGCGTGAGACTGTCGATTGTTTTAAACGCTTTTCCGTCATTTGTAAACAATTGAAAATCAGAAAGGTAAGTCGCAGCACGAATGATTTTAAACGACTGATTCACCGCATTCTTATAACTGCTCGTTTCGATATAACTGCTGTCGCCAACGACGTAAGCAACTTGAAAAACAAGTTTCGGAAAGATGCACGTATTGTTATCCGTCTTGGCGGCCGTAACGTCAAAGTTAGTGGCACGAATGTCCGTACAACCTGGTTTTGGCTCTTGGCAAGCCATGAAAATTAAGCAAAAAAGAAGAAATAAATAGGCTATTTTTTCAAAAAGGGGACCCCTCAGTATATGGCGTCTTCCGACATCCCGAAAATCGGGAAAAGCGTTTTTTAGCATAAAAATGGTTTTTTTAGACGTAGGATTTCTATAATTTTTAGAGGATTTAATAAGATTTTAGAATTTAAAAAATCCTATTAAATCCCTTAAATTTAATAAATCCTACGTCAATAAATAAAAAAACTAAAACAAATATTCAAACATTTTTTTGAATTCTAACTTCCAAAAAAACTCACTGTGTTTACCTTTTTCGCGTACCGCAACTTGGAAGTTTTCGTCCGAAAAACCACCCGTTTTGAAGGCATCGTAAACGCTTTGCAAGGCGGCTTCCATGCCCTTCATTTCGGTTTTGGAACCGACGACAAAAAAGCGACTTTTGTCGTAAGGATTGTTTTTGGCGAGTTCGACGACCGTCGGATTAAACCAAATTGACGGCGATAAAACGCCAACTTTACCGAAAACGTTGCCCCGCGTTAAACCCGCGTAGTAGGACAGCAAACCGCCCATCGAACTGCCCGCAATGCCCGTGTTTTCGCGGTCGGGAAGGGTGCGGTAATTGTCGTCGATGAATGGCTTTAACGTATCAACAATAAATTGACAGTATAAATCGGCTTCTCCGCCGCCCATTCTTGCGTTTCTATACGGTGCGTACTCGTTTAAGCGGTCTGATTGTCCGTTGTCGATGCCCACGATGATGGCTTGGCGGCGCAAAGGTTGCTTAAAAAGCGTTGCGGGAATTTGCCAATCGCGTCCACCAAAAGCGGTTTCTGGCTGAAATAGATTTTGCCCATCTTGCATATAAAGCACTGGATAAGCGCGTTTTGCATTTTCGTAATCCTTCGGCAACAAGACGCGAACGGTGCGCTCACGGTCGAGCTGCGGCATATAAATCGAGTGGGTGTTCAAAAAGTCCATGATTGTTTTTTTAGTATCACGGATTCAGTCCGTGACTATTTTGAGACACAAAGATAAATCATTTTAGCGAAAAAGGACCCCTCAGTATTTTAGCCTAAAAATTCATTTTTGAAGAAAAGTAATCTCCATTTCACGCAATTAACCCCATTTATTTTTATTTTATGTTCATTAATTGTTTACATTTGTCAAATAATTAAACCCGTTTCTTTCACAGATTTAATAAAAAAGTAATGGTAGCACTCGCGGAAGAAAGAATGACTGTTAGCGAATTTTTCGAGTTAGATGTCGAAGAAGGCTATATTTATGAACTAATTGACGGCGATATTATGAGAAGAACTTCCCCCAATTTGGAACATCAAGAAGCATCAATGATGCTTTCGACCTTGATGAACACGTTTATCCTATCGAAAAAATTGGGTAAACTGTACGCAGCCCCAATGGATGTGTACCTAAGTCCGACGGATTTATTTGTCCCCGATTTGGTCTTTGTTGCGACGGGAAATCCCGCAACGTTGACGCCGAAT
>JAYUKJ010000136.1:0-1637 GCA_043764555.1 Saprospiraceae bacterium | reverse complement strand
TTTCCAAAATCCTTTCCAAAATCCTTTCCAAAATCCTTTCCAAAATCCTTTCCAAAATCCTTTCCAAAATCCTTTCCAAAATCCTTTCCAAAACACGGCTATCTCCAGTCGGTGTGCTGTCCTAATTGTTCATTTTTTCTCAAAAATACCCAATATACTGAGGGGTCTCTAAAAAAATAATTGATGCAAGAAATCGTTTAGAACACGTTTTCCATGTGGGTAAGTTAGAGAAACAAGGTGCCAAAACGGCGGAAAAAACATTTTTTTGACATTATTCTCTTTTTTTAGAATGTTTATAACTCTATCTTTTCACGTGGCACGGTTTTATTTTAAGAATTTTATTTGGAAAGTGTTCTAAAAATAGAAGATAATTTCATTGAGTGTCTTCTACCTTAAAAAGGGTTATTTATCAACACGTACTAACAATGTTGATTAAAAATTGTGGATAATTAATTCATTGCGCGCATATTTGTTTCGGAAGTGCTTTTATAAATTTAGGATACTAAATATTTTAGTAAAAGCATTATTTCTAATATTCTTAAAACACGTATGTGATGAAACATCCCGTTCCACTCTTGATTGCCACTTTGTTCGCCTTCATTTTAGGCACTTCTATGCTCCGAAACAAAACTTGCCCGTGCGGTGTGTCTCCTCAAACGAGTGACACTTCCATGACAACAACCGCTACGATGTCGGCGGCGGCGGTGCCGATGTCGGTGAGTTATATTGAACCCAAAGCAGTTGAGACAACTCCTGCAGCCGTCGCCACACCGAAAGCCGATGCCGCACGGATTCAAGCAACTGAAGCACGCTTGCGGGCAAAAGAACTCGTTTTGTATTTCGACAACGCACAGCCAACAACGGCATTGAATGACGCACAACGCAAAGAATTGGAAGACCTCCAATATTACATTTCGCAAAACCCAAATAGCAATGTGAAGGTCGTGGGGCATACCGACAGCCGTGGTTCGACGGGTTACAACGAAAAACTCAGTTCAGCCCGCGCCAATTTTGTTGCCGATTATTTGAAAAATTTGGGTGCCAATGGTCAAAAATTTACGACCGAAGGACAAGGCGAAGAAGCACCCGCCGTAACAAATGAAACAGCAAAAGGACGCGCCAAAAATCGCCGCGTTGTTGTATCGCTTTCGTAAATAATGAATGCGCTTCACGGGGAAATTGAAACGCCATCTTCTTTAAAAATATATTAATGGAAACTCATTTTTTTGAAAAACACAAATGGCTGGAGACGCGTAATCGCAGCAAAAATCAAAACTTAGAATCATGACGAATTTTTGGTATAATATCTTGCCCATCATCATTGGGCTTGTCGTCGGACTTGTCGCTTGGTACATCCATCGGCAACGCACGCAAGAACTGTCCGTAGAAATTGAAGAACTACAATCCCAAAACATCCGATTGATGCAGTCCCAAGACACGCTCAACAATCGGTGTGAGACCTTGAACAGTTCCTACAAAGCACTTTCCGACACCCACAAAAGGTTGGACTTTCACCACAATAATTTACAAATTGAATTCGCAGAATTAAAAGCAGAAAAACCCGCTTTTTTGCCCGTTGAAATCGATAATACCGCACTAAACGATAAAATTGACGATTTAGAAAGTCAACTGTCAAG
>JAYUKJ010000135.1:0-5404 GCA_043764555.1 Saprospiraceae bacterium | reverse complement strand
TTAATGGGATTGTTCTGAACATATTGATAAGGTGACACCCAAGAACGAAAATCTGCCATCGGGTCTGCGGTGGTAAACCTACCAATGGCTGCATCATACATCCGCGCCCCGAAATCATTCCAATTCAATCCAAAATCCGTTTGCAGCTCCTTATCTCCGTACTGATATTTGTTCTTCACATTCGGACTCGCTCCGTTCCAGTTGCCATCCATGTTGAGACCAAACGGATAATAATGATTGATTTGCGCGATTTCAATCGTTGGGTCAATCAGTCCGTTCCCCGTTGTGTCGGCGAAGGTGACGCGGGTATTGCCGAGGTGGTCTCTTAAAACGTAGTTGTATTGCCACACCAAGCCGCCGAGACCGACAAATTCACTGCTTTTTCGCTTTTATACTGAGGGGTCGGTTTTTGACCCCCTCAGTATTTTGCCCGCATTTCAAAGAACATTTTACACGTATAGACGGTTTACGCGCGTCGGAGTACGTATCGGTTTTGAAAAACCTTACAAGCAACACCGTGCGCGAGCGGGGTTGATGTTTGAAAGACCCATCTTCAGCGAGTCAGTTTTTAATTTTAAACCTACCTGGCGTCCAAGTATTGCTAATAGGGAATCTAAAAGTATCATTCTTTATTGATTCGTCCCATAATCGCCCTCTTACTATCAATTTGATAGTATCTGAATAATGTTTGAATTCAACAATAGAATCCACGTCTGTAATGTTGTTAACAACTTCATAAGTGCTGTCATTGTAAACGCGACGAACTTGCATAAAGTCCGATGAAGTAGCGCCTGTACTCACTTTTGTAACACTAATGTAGAAATTAGAATTATTCACATTGAAAGAACCGATGGGTTTTGATGTTACTGTAAAAAGGTCTTGACCACAAGACGTTAGTGTTGATATTATTGATAATATCGCTAATAAGTAAAGTTTCATTGTTTGCATTATTAAAATTGTTTGTAAATAAAATGATTTTAATCATTTGGACAAAATTGCATTGCACATATAATTTCGTCCAAATAATTAGTCATTTATAATCGCCCACGAATATTTATTATCAAACTCTAAGGTCTTTGTCGATTTTTCCAATATTCAAAACCTGCCTTAATCCAATTTTGATCTCTTGGGTCATCGCCATATGGAGGTAACATTGTTAAAGTTACATTTCCTTCACCAGTCTCCAGTTGCTCGTAATTTCTCCATTCGAGCTTAGAGGTACCTGCTGCTATCTGTGCTGTTCCAGCCGCTTTGAGTAAAGTTTCTTCTGGAAATAACCATGAGCCTGTTGCTTTCCCCATTACGCCAAAATGATGATTCCCTATATCTTGCGCGTCCATTTTGACACCATTAAAGGAAAAAGTGGTATTATTGCGGTAAACCATATTTACCATTCCAAAGATTGTATTGAGTCTTCCAGGTTGGTTATAACGCACTTTATAATCCCAAATACCGCCAGTTTGAACAAATGTTCTAAATGTCCTTGGATCTAACATTCCCGAGGCTATTGCTATATTTTGCTCTAATAAATTGCGATAAATAACACTTACATCAATAACGCCTCCTATTTGTCCTAATAATGTTGATTTCCCACCTACTGTTAAATACACATTTGGATTAGCATCGCCTTTTTTTGCTGAATTGGTGATTATATCACCTACCGAATTAAGATGAATACCAGGTGGTGAAGCTGCACCTTTACTACCACCATTTAATTCAATAAATTTTTTGATAGCATCTGTACCTGTATATCTTGTTCTATCTGCCATCTCTACAACTTCCATTCCATTGGGGTCTATAAATTTAATTGGATTTAACTTACAATAATTGTAAGGGGAATATCTAAGATATTGAGCTGCCAACGGGTCAATCGAATTCCATCTACCAATCGCAGGGTCATACATCCGCGCGCCGTAATCATTCCAATCCAGCCCAAAATCCGTTTGCAACTCCTTATCCCCGTACTGATACTTGTTCTTCACAGTCGGCGACGCCCCGTTCCAGTTGCCGTCCATATTGAAGCCGTAGGGATAGTAATGATTGATTTGCGCGATTTCAATCGTCGGGTCAATCAGTCCATTTCCCGTTGTGTCGGCGAAGGTTACACGGGTATTGCCGAGGTGGTCTTTAAGCGTGTAGTTATATTGCCACACCAAGCCGCCGAGACCGACAAATTCCGTGCTTTTTCGCTTTTATACTGAGGGGTCGGTTTTTGACCCCTCTGTAGTTTGCCCGCATTTCAAAGAACATTTTGCTACTTTTTAAGCATAGCAGTTTTGCTCGTTCGCACGAGCCACGCTCACTTGGCAGTCGGAAGTAAAATAAAGAAACTTACGAACACACCGAACGAGCGGACATTTGCGTTGCTGCGCCTGCTTTTTAGGCGTAGCGGTTAAGCTCGTTCGCACGAGTGTTGATTTACGTTGAAATTGTTCAACAGTATTTTATGACTGTCCTTGATTTTTCCATAAATCAATAACCCTATCTACATATGCACTTGCATCAGGAGTTAATGTCTTAGATGCGTCGATTAAAAATTGAGAATCTACTTGATACAGATTAAGTACAATTTCATCAAACTCAAAAAACATTTCTTTCTCCATAAGTTCACGAGTCAAATTTTTAAAACCCGATAGGGTTAATTTGTCTTCTTTGTTTTCAACCATGAACTTGCTAAATTCACCCATGACAATTAGAGAATAATCTTCAAATGTTGACTCAATTGAAAATTTCTTAAAATTGTTTAGAATCATCTGTAAAATCATCATTTTATCGGAAATTTATTTATTAAATTCATAACTTCTTGTGTAATAGCTGGAAGCTTAGTGCTTTCTATTGCGACTCTTATAGCTCGGTTCGCTTCAAGAATTTGTCGAACTGCAAAGGACTGTTCAAAACTTGATAATCCACCTTGACCCATCAAATTCATAAGTTGATTTCTTACTTGGACGACTTTCTGTAAATGTCCAGCAGGTGAAAGCAAAACACCCGTCCTTGCTTCGTGAATTAACCCTGCAAATGAACTTCCGTTGCCGATACTAAGCCTACTGGCTCCTTGCCGATATACTGTTTCTAAAATCTTTTTCAATGTAGGATTTGTTAGCAACTTTGAATTGCGAACAAATTCTATCAAATTTTCAGTTGTCCTGAAAGCAGAAATGGCTCTAAGAAAGTTCATATTATTTTCCAATAGATAATGTGGTTTATTAATATTAATAAAGCCATCATTATCTATGTCAAAAAATATTTGTGCCCCGGTATCTTCATCTATGCCCGCATTAAATTTACGTCCATTTTTTACTCTTTCCCATACAAGTGCAGTTCCACTAACAGCATCTGCGACCTTTACCAGATTAGGGTCACCTAAACCATCATCGCCTGCCCAACGACTATTTGTATTAGACTTCAAAGCATTATCAACAAAATTACGCATCGCAGCTCCCTTAGAAGCTTGGTTATTAGATTCTTCCGATTCATTTGTCTCTTTTCCGGGCGTAGCAGCCATTCCTGTTGGGTCAATATATCTCAATGGATTATCCATGCAATAATTGTACGGCGACCACCGATAGTACATTCCCGCCAAGGGGTCAATTGTCGTCCATCTTCCAATCGCCGGGTCATAAAACCGCGCCCCGAAATCATTCCAATTCAGCCCAAAATCCGTTTGCAACTCCTTATCTCCGTACTGATATTTATTCTTCACATTCGGCGATGCGTCATTCCAATTGCCGTCCATATTCAAACCGAACGCCGAACGAGCGGTATTTGCTAATACTTGTCGTCATTAGTTTTTAAAGTCTAATTTCGGGCAAAAAAAGACGATTTTCTTTATTTAAAAAACTGATTCGCATCTCCTTATTGTTAAACGTTATCCACACGTTTACTTGAAAAGAGATTGCTTCCTTTGTCGTTTTTAACACAGCTGCATTCCATTTTGAAGGAATAATGTTCAACAATTGTACTGTATTAAAAGAAGACAATTGGTCAAATAAAGTTTTACTATATCGAAATTTATCAATAAGGGTAACCAACCCTTGATTATCAATTTCAAATGAAAAACCTATAAACAGTTCATAATTTGAAGAATCAGGAATGACCTTCATACAATTATAGAATTGTTTTTTAATTGCCTGAAAAGTGACAGTATCGTTATTGTCAATGAAGGGCGCATCTACTGAATCTTGAAGATAAAGTTTCTTAATAACAGTATCGCAATTGCCTTGGTATTCTACGATAGTGACCTCTTGCCCTTTTAAAAGGAAATAGTTGAATACGCTTAAAATTAATAAGAAAGTGATTTTCATTGCTATTGTTTTAATCAAATTGAATTAAATTAGTTCCAGTTCTTTTTATTGTTAACTTACTAAAATTTCTTATTTCACCTTTTGAATTTTGTTGAATCCATGTAGGCTTAATAACACCATCTTTAGACGTGTAGTTTAAATTTGTTCCTATAATAAATCCCCCATTTTTAGTAATTTTAGTTTTGGTATCCGTTATATCTTTTCTCTTTAGAATACCGCATGCGTCTGAGGAACAGGCGGTAACTGTTATGCAATTACTTGCTAAAGAAGATAGTTCACTTACTAATTTTGCTCCGTTTACACCTTTACCACTTCCGCAGGCAGCTAAAACAAAGTTTCCTCCTTGCTTTACATAACTCAGTAATTCCTTCATGGACTTAGTACCAGCATCTGTTTTATCTCCTAACTTCTCTGCATTGACAGTTGAGCCATCTCTTAAAGTAAAACCATCCCATACTTTATTTGACTGTGCATCTTCTTGTAATATTCCGTGCGACTCTAAAACCATATTATCTACCGACCCTTTTGAAAAACCGAGCAACTTCATTACTGCTAAAGCCTCTGTCATATTTGATGCAGCCACTACAGTCCAGTCTCCTTGGAATCGAGAAGTGGCATTTTGGGTTATTCCCCCTCCATTATCTGCGGAACCATGCAGCATTATGTAAACATTACTACTTTTTTCAGCATTTGTCTTTTGCATCTGTTCTTCCATTATGGCATCAGGGCTTTTGTTGTTATTTTGCATACCAAAATTATATGCCTCAGACATCATGCCTGTTGGGTCAATATTTCCGATGGGATTATTTTCTACATACTGATAAAGAGATAAATTTAGGTACATTTCCCCCATTGGGTCAATTGTTGTAAAACGCGCCGTTACCGCATCATAATTTCGCGCCCCGTAATCATTCCAATTCAATCCAAAATCCGTTTGCAACTCCTTATCTCCGTACTGATATTTGTTCTTCACATTTGGCGACGCCCCATTCCAATTGCCATCCATATTGAAGCCGTAGGGATAGTAATGATTGATTTGCGCGATTTCAATTGTCGGGTCAATCAGTCCATTGCCTGTCGTATCGGCGAAGGTGACGCGG
>JAYUKJ010000134.1:0-1595 GCA_043764555.1 Saprospiraceae bacterium | reverse complement strand
TTCACTTCACGGTCGCCCTTCTTCACGGTCGCCCTTCTTCACGGTCGCCCTTCTTCACGGTCGCCCTTCTTCACGGTCGCCCTTCTTCACGGTCGCTTCACGGTCGCCCTTCTTCACGGTCGCCCTTCTTCACGGTCGCTTCACGGTCGCCCTTCTTCACGGTCGCTTCACGGTCGCCCTTCGCTAAGTTGACGACACTTGACTTGAAGCCACCCGCTTACTTCACCTACCATTTTTTGGCGGTTACGCGTCGATTTATGGCTATTTTACCTGAAAAATGCCCTTTATACTGAGGGGTCCTTTTGATGTTTTCCAAAGTAGAAATCGCTGCTAATGGGTCGTAACACGTGTTTTATTCCTTGACCTCGGCTACTTTCACAGTAACATTATTTGAGTAAGGGCTTTCGCTGCCGTCGTCAAAAAAGGCTTTAAACGTGTATTTAATGACACCCGTTTGACCGTCTAATTCATCAATAAACTGAGCCGTTGCGGGTTCAAGGTCGCGGAGTCGCGCAAAGTCGCTGCCATTGATTGACCGATAAATCCGAATGAAATGCTTTTTTTCAACACTGTATGCCCACGACAACTGAATGCCTTTATCGGTCAATTGCGCTTCTGGTTTTTGAATCGTTGGCTTGGGACGTTTGTCTTCGACTTCGATTAAAATCGGTGTAGCACGCGCGGTTTTTCCGCCCGAATTGACCGCTTCGATGGTGTAATAGTAGGATTTGCCCACTTCGGTGGGGGCATCTTCGTATTTGCCGAGGGCAGGACGCGGCTTTTCGTCGGTGGCTTCGATGGTTTTCAAACTTGTCCAATTTTTACCGTCATCGGAACGCAACACGCGGGTTTCGGTCAGGCTTTCTGAAATACTGTTTGCCCATTCTATCGTCACTTTGCCCGCATCTGCTTCATAATTGTTCAAAACAGGCGCGGAAGGCGGTATTTTTACGGGTTTCAAGAGGCGAATCGCGGGCGATTGCTCCGAGTGATTGTAGTTTTTGTCGAGTGCCAAAACCTTGTAATAGATTTTATGATTGAGCATTTCGAGCGAAATCGTGTCTTGATACTGAGGGGTCTCCAAAGGCAATTTGGTGAGGGCAAAAAACTCGCGGTCGGGATAGTTGGAGGAGAAAATTTTATAACCCATCACATCTTTATCGCTCACGCCCTCCCAATTCAAACGGACAATGCCCATCGTGTCAATCGTACCCGTCAAACTTGTTGGTACTGAGGGGGGTATAGAATCCATAATTTGATTGCCAAAAGGGTAGGAGTTTGACACGTTTCCTGCCGTATCAAGGGCGACAATTTTGTAGAAATTTAAGCCTTCGGGAATCGGGTTTTTATCCACAAAACTGCGGGCATCAAGCGGCAATACGTCAGAAATAGCGGTAAAAGTGCTGTCTGTACCGTTAGAACGGACAATTTTAAAGCCTAACAAGTCGCGTACTACATCGGGATTTTTCCAAGTGACGCGCAATTTGTTGTCATCGGTAACCTCCACTTTGTCCATCCACGGTGCTGGCGGCGGCTGCAAATCGCGTCCAAAGGCTTCTTCGACATTTGAGGCTTCGGCAACATCAGAGAAGTTG
>JAYUKJ010000133.1:0-20255 GCA_043764555.1 Saprospiraceae bacterium | reverse complement strand
AACACAACAACACGTTAAATAGATACATTAACATGGGGCAATTTAAGTTTGTCAAAAGCAGATATGAATCAAACGTAGATACAAACGGACGTTTGTATAATCGTTTGAATAATCCGATGAATGTAGATACAAACGGACGTTTATATAATCGTATGAATGTCTATTATTATTTAACACCTTTAAAAAAGAAAAACATTAATGCCGAAATAGCGGGTTTTACAAAATCCAATTCTTTTAACGGCGGACAAATCAATCTCAATTGGAAAAACCGCAATTTACTGAGGGGTGCTGAACAACTCAATGTTAAAATGTACGGTGCAGTAGAAACATCTTCCGTAGATACTTTGCGCGATAACAATAATTTCAGAGTTGGTACTGAATTATCGCTTACGGTGCCTCGTTTTGTTACGCCTTTTAAACTCAAAGAAAGCAGTTATTTTTTGCCCGTAACTAAATTTCTCATTGGTTATGAATGGATTAGGCGGCAACAACTCTACACAAAAAACTTTATCAGAGGGCAATATGAATTGAATTGGAAAGAAAGTGCAAAAAAAGAACACACATTGACCCCCCTCAGTATAACGTACAATAATGCGACTGATTTCTCGCCCGAATATTTAGAACAGATAAATAGATTTCCCGTTTTGTCTTATGCCGTATTGCCCGAATTGATTGCAGGAACAACGTATAATTATAGCTTTAACACCAACAATCCGCGAGATAATAACATTTTTTTCTTTAATGGTCAATTGGATTTTGCGGGTAATATCGCAGGACTTGCCACGAAACCGAAAGGCGTATTTAGTGAAAAAGTGGCGGGTGCTTATTTTGCACAGTTCTTCAAATCAGATGTAGAATTGCGTTATTCAAGGAAATTAGCGACGGATGTTTATTGGTCTAACCGTCTCAATATCGGTGTCGGACTGCCCTACGGCAATTCTTCTTATTTGCCTTTTACCCGTCAATTTGTCATTGGCGGCAGCAATAGTTTGCGTGGTTTTGTGCCGCGTCAGTTAGGGCCGGGGCGTGTTTTAGCCACGTCAGAGCAGCAAATTGCCTATCCACAAATAGGCGGAGATTATAAATTAGAAGTTCAAACGGAATTGCGTTTTCCACTTTTCAGCAAATTGCGCGGCGCATTTTTCGTTGATGCAGGCAATATTTGGTCAAAAAACAGCTTGATATTTGGTGAAGAAGCCCGACTTACACGTCAATTTTTAAACGACATCGCTGTTGACGGCGGTATCGGTATTCGATTAGATATCAATGTCTTGATTCTCCGTTTAGACATAGGCGTTCCGCTCCGCAAACCGTGGTTGCCGCGCGGTTCAGAATGGGTCATTAATGACATCAGTTTTGGAAATTCCAGTTGGCGCAAAAACAATATTGTGTTGAATATTGGTATTGGCTATCCATTTTAGGCGTTATTTCAACATACTTTTAACAGTTTGTGATATACCTCAAAATAGGAAAATGTCCTTCAGTATTTTACGTCAAAAAGCCTCGAAAACAGACGTTTTCAAGGCTTTTTGACGTAAAATACTGAGGGGGCATTTTTTTAAACGTTAAACAAGAAATGCATCACATCGCCATCTTTCACGATATACTCCTTCCCTTCCACCTTCAATTTACCCGTTTCCCGAGCTGCTTTTTCCCCACGCAACGAGACATAATCGTCGAAAGCAATGACTTCGGCGCGAATAAAACCGCGTTCAAAATCGGAGTGAATAACGCCCGCCGCTTTCGGTGCTGTCCAACCTAAACCGATTGTCCACGCCCTAACTTCTTGAACACCAGCGGTGAAATACGTTATCAATTTTAATAAACTGTAACAGCCGCGAATCACTTTATCAACGCCAGGTTCGTCTAAACCCATCATGTCAATGTATTCCAATCGTTCCTCTTTAGTTTCCAATTCCGAAATTTCAGCTTCGATTTGCGCGCAAATTTTGACACAACCTGCGCCTTCTTTAGTCGCTTCGGCTTCCACTAATTTCGTGTATTCGTTGCCCGTTGCGACGCACGCTTCGTTGACATTACAGATGTATAAAATCGGTTTTGCGGTCAACAACAACATTTCTTCCATAATGGCAATGTCTTCCACTGCCGTCAAATTCATCGTCCGAGCGGGTTTTCCTTCGTACAAATGGTCATAAATTCTTTGACAAACGTCAACGGCATTTAGAGCCGCTTTATCGCCGCCTTTAGTGCCTTTTTTATAACGGTCAATGCGCTTTTCAGAAGTTTCTAAATCCTTGAAAATCAATTCGTTATCAATGATAATCTTATCGCGCATCGGGTCAACCGAGTTCTCAACGTGGACAATATTGTCGTCGTCGAAACACCGAATCACGTGAACAATAGCGTTGACTTCGCGAATATTTGCGAGGAATTGATTGCCCAAACCCTCACCTTTCGACGCCCCTTTGATGAGTCCCGCGATGTCCACAATCTCAACCGTTGTGGGTAAAATGCGTTTTGGATTAACGATTTCTGCCAATTGATCGAGTCGGGGGTCGGGAACCGTAATGATGCCGACATTCGGGTCTTTGGTCGCAAACGGATAATTCGCAGCGAGTGCTTTTGCCGAAGTTAAGGCATTGAAAAGAGTAGATTTACCGACGTTAGGCAAGCCAACGATGCCGCATTTTAAAGCCATTTTATGTTGAATTAAGAATTAGAAATTAAGAATTAAAGCGGTTGAATACATTCAGGAATTAAAAAACAAAACGCTTAATTTCAATGTGCAAGGGCTTAATAATCAAGTGCTTGCAAATTTTTAATTCTTAATTTTTAATTTTTAATTCCTTTAATCGCTTTTTGCGCCGCAAAGATAGGCTTTAAAGGTTTTAAAATGAAGATTTAGAGAGAAAAAACGATTTTATACTGAGGGGTCCCTTTGGCGGCTCACAATTTGACAACTTTTTCAAAACTGCCAAATTTAAAACGATGTGTTCAAGATTTCTCCCAAAAACGACCTACTTTTGCCCAATTAAGTGACGTATTATCAATTTTTAATTTTCAATTTTTAATTTTCTCCAATGGCAATCGGCGACCGTAAATTATTAAATCCACTCAAACCACTCATCAATCAGCTACCAAAAGGCTTGCAAAACCGCGCTTTTTTGGCGGGATTGGTGTTCCTTACATGGATGCTTTTTTTCGATAAAGCCAGCATCTGGACGCAATATCGCCTCACTAAAACCGTCAATCGGCTGCATTCCGACCGAATTTTTTATCAAACAAAACTCAAAGAAGTTGAACTGCAACGCCTCGATATGCAAAACAACAGCGAAAAATTCGCTCGCGAACGCTATTTCATGAAAGCCAACGATGAAGACGTTTTTATCATCGAAAAAAAGTGAAAAAAGTGAAAAAAGTAAAAAAAGTAAAAAAAAGAGACCCCTCAGTATAAAAGCCATTTTTTGAGTAAAAAGCAAAGAAAGCCGACTAAACGCGTTCGTTTAGTCGGCTTTCTCCATTTTCATTTAATCGCTTTTTCGACGTAATACATATCGATGTCGCCCTTGTTTTTTGCGGGCAATTTACCGCGATATTGGCAGTGAAAAGAGTAGCGAATTTCGTTGTAAACCGCCTCCGTGATGTTGATGTAATTCGGTTCGCACGCCTCTTGAACCCGCGCCGCAATGTTCACCGTATCGCCCCAAATATCGTAAGCAAATTTTTTCACGCCCACCACGCCCGCCACAACGGGCCCCGTGTGAATGCCCATCCGCGCCTCAAAAATCGGCTTGTTTTGCATCGTTTTTTCGTACTTCATGTCCATCAAAAACTCTTGCATTTCGAGCGCCGCGCGCACGATATTCAAGGGTGACGTAATGCGGTCGGACAAACCCGAAGCCGCCATGTAGGCGTCGCCAATCGTCTTAATTTTTTCTAATTTGTATTGACCAATAATAAAATCAAACGCTTTGAAATAATGGTCTAATTCAGCCACCAACTCCTCGGGCGACAGCTGTTCAGAAATCTTCGTAAAACTCTTAAAATCGACAAAAAGCACGCTTGCTTGGTCATATCGACGCGCTTTTGCCTTGCCGCCCGCCTTGAGTTCTTCGGCAATGGCGGCGGGTAAAATATTGAGCAAAAGCTCGTCGCTGCGCTGTTGTTCGTCCTGAATTTGGCGATTTTTTTCCTCCAAAGCGCGTTTTTGTTTCTGATTTTCGAGATAACGGCGGTACATCAAACCGACCAAAACAATCGCAAAACCTAAAATGAGCAACAAAACATTCCGAAAACTTTTTGATTTTTGAAGCAACAATTCTTGCTCTTGAAGGTCTTGTGCGAAGGCGATTGAGTCCAAAGATTTGCCACTTTGCAGCGCCTTTACCAACTCTTGCCGCTTGGAAGCAATGCGGTCATATTTATCTTTTTCCATCGTCACCGACGCCAATTGTTGGTCTTTTTGAGCCACAACTTGCTGCGTTTGCGCGGTGAGTTGGGCTTCTTTTTGGCGCAACTGATTGAGTTCATCTTTTTGACGTTGCAAAGCCGCTACTTCATTCGCAAGGCGCAGTTTTTCACTCTCATATTGCTGCGCAGAAATGCGGTTTTGCTCGCGCAATTGATCGAGTTCCGCTTGATTCGTCGGTGCCGAGCGCGCTTGATTGCCCGAAGCGGCGTTCGGATTACTCGGGTTATTGACATTCGGTTTGCCGTTTGGTTTCGTTGCCAACGGCGCAGCTGCCACGTCATTTCGCCGATTCCTAAGCTCTTTTGCTTGCTGCGCAAAGGTTGCTGCCTCTTTAGAATTGCCTTCCGAACGCGCCATATTTGACATTTTATCGAGGCATTTTGCCGCAAAATCGAAGTCTTTGGCGTTCAATGAGCTTTCTTTTCCGCGCGTGTAACGAAATTTAGCTTCTTTATATTTGCTCTGTTTCGCATAACCCTCAGCACTCATATAAGCCGCCCGCGCCGCCATCACATTATCATTTATTTCGATGGCTGTCAAGTAAGCCTGATGCGCCACAATCGCAGCTTTTGCCGGATTGACCGCCATATATTTTTCAGCAGATTGGTAGTAAAGCGTCATGCTTTCACGGCGGTTGTTCGATTGTTGCGCTTGCAATTCGAGCGCAGAGGCGGTCTGTCCGACGGCAAAAGCGGCGGAAAACAAGAGGAAGCAGATGGCAAAAAAAAGTCGGAGAAGTCGATACATTGTAGCGTCAATTGTCAGTTATTGGTTAGCGAAAAGCATTTAAAACGTTGGAAATCAACTTTTTATTTTCTGAAATGCATGGCTAATCCAGTCAAAAAATATTTAGGTTCCCTCAAGTGATGTTGCAAAGATGCTTTTAAAAAATGGCGTCGAGAAATAAATTTCCCAATGCCATTTAAGTTATAGCTATTTTTCTGCCAAGAATCCGCATACAGGCTACTTTTAGCGTCTAAATACTGAGGGGTCCTGAAAAAGGTGAAAATATATTTAGAAAGTAGCATCGGCTATTTAAAAAAGGCAATCATTAAACCTAAAAAGCCGACTAAACACAAAGGTTTAGTCGGCTTTTTAGGTTAATTGATTGATTTCAAACCCTAAAAACGTGCTAAAAAGGCGTTTATACTGAGGGGTCCTATTTTGAAATTTCCCTTTTGTTTGAAGCCTCCATTCCGCGTTAATCGGCGAAAATCAGTGGATAAAAACGCCCTCAAATCAACGACAAATAATGCGGAAACATATCGCGCCAAAGCTGCCAATCGTGGGGCAATTGTCCGCGCATATCGAGCCAATGGTCCACGTTTTTTGTCTTCAAAATGTTCGATAATTCCTCATTTGCGGGACGACAGATGTCCCATTCTGAGGTGCCAAGAACGATTTTCATGCGCCACAAATCGGGATTTGACATATTTGGCAAGTAGTCAACGGGGTTTGTAAAATAGACATCATCGTCAAAATAACCATTCATAAACATCCGAATGTCGAAAGCGCCACTCATTGAAAACAAATGACTTACGACGTCGGGATGCCTAAAAGCGAAGTTTGCCGCGTGAAAACCGCCAAAACTCGCACCAGAAACGGCAACTCGATGAGAACCTGTGTTGTGCCGAATTTTTTCGACCAACTCCCAACGCACCATTTTGTCGAATTGGATGTGATTCTTCGCCTTTACCGATGGATGCGCGGCGCGGTTGTACCAGCTCAATTTGTCAATCGAATCGATGGCAAAAACTTGCACCAAACCTTGCTCAATAAACCAACGAACACTTTCAATTAATTTGAAATCTTTGGACTCATAATAACGCCCCATTGTCGAAGGAAAAATGACGACGGGATAGCCCGCGTGTCCGTAAGCGAGCATCTCGATGTCCATGCCCAAATGTGGTGAGTACCACTTGAAGTGTTCTTCTTTCATAATATCTGAAATTTTAATATAAGTTAAATATGCGCCCGCAAGGCATTTTCCAATTGTTGGGCCGTCAAAAGTCCCGATTCTCGCCATTGGACTTCCCCATTTTTGAACAAAATGAGCGTTGGCACCGACTTCACTTTATAAAAAGCGGCAATTTGTTCGTTGGCATCAATGTCGATTTTCACGATGCGCGCAGCGGCACCGATGCGTCCTTTGACTTCCTTTAAAACGGGTGCCAACATTTTGCAAGGTCCGCACCATTCGGCAGAAAAATCGACTAAAACGGGGGTTTCGGAAGCGATTAAATCGCTGAAAGATGTTGTCATTTTTTTTGTTTTTTAATTTTATTTCTATTTTTCTACTCCCATTATTCACGACGTGAATTGTTCAAAATTTTTACAAAGGTAGGAAGAAAAATAGGACCCCTCAGTATAAACGCCAAAAATCCTTGAAAAACACGTGTTTTTCAAGGATTTTGCCGTTTATACTGAGGGGTCTTATTTTTTTCAAAAAAAAGAAGGCGCGACAGTCATAGACCGCCGCGCCGCGTAGTTTTGGTTGTAAGTGTAATTGTAACGATTCGCTCTGGTTACCTCATTAACTGGAAATACCCCGTAAATTGTTGATTTTTTGGGTCATTTAAACGGATGCAATAGAAATAAGTGCCGTCGGGCGTGTGTTTTCCGTTCCAATCGCCATCCCAACCCGTTTCGTTGCGGTAGCCTTTTTGACTGAAAACTTGGTTGCCCCAACGGTTCATAACAATGACCTCATTATTTGGGAAATTCTCGATGCCGCGAATGACAAACTTGTCATTTTTACCGTCATTGTTGGGCGAAAATCCTTTAAAAACTTCTAATGTGTCGCCACAAAGCACCTCAATTCTGATAACCGCCGTGTCGCAACCGGCCGCGTTGCAAATCCGATACATCACCGAATCCAAGCCGCAAAACTCTTTATCGGGTTTGTACATCGCCATGCTGTCGGGCATGATGATAATCGTGCCGTGGCTTGGCGGCGAAACCATCTCCGCAAAACGCGCACCTCGGAGTGTATCGTTGCCGAGAATCACGAAATCCACGCGCCGATTAATGAGCGTCCGCACGTTGTCGTCAACCGCAACGGGGCGAACGATCGGCGGCAGCGTATCGCACGTGATTTTTATCGTCACCAAAGCCGTGTCGCAACCAATATTGTTGCAAATTTCGTAAATCAGCGTGTCGTTGCCGCAGTAGCTTGCGTCGGGAACGAAGACAATATTGCGGGCCATATCAAACGTCGCCACGCCGTGAATCGGTCTTTTTGTGATGCGGAAAGTGTCGGCTCCGCGCAGCGTATCGTTGAGCGTTACGGCAATCGTAAGGGTTTGTCCCTTCGCCGTGCGCGCCGTGTCGAATACCGCAACGGGCGCCAAAATGTTCGGATTTATTGGGTCACACGGTACTTTTATGCGCACAATTGCCGTATCGCAGCCGTTTCGATTACAAATCTGATAAATCAAACTGTCCGTAAATCCGCATGAATCGGGCGTATAAGTCAACACATTATCGCTCCCGAGTGACGCGATGCCAAGCAACGGCGAGCGGATAATTTTGATGCTGTCGAGCGTGCCGTTGAGCGTGTCGTTCGTCAAAATCGCGATGCGAATCGGCGTATTTTTAACCGCCGTCACCACATCAAAAACCGCAACAGGCAACAAAGTAGCCGTTATCGCATCACAAATAACATTAATGGAAACAACCGCCGTTGAACAACCGTTTGCGTTGCAAATTTCGTAAATCAACGTGTCGCGACCACCGCAAAAACCAGCGAGCGGCGTGTAAATAATTTGGTTCGTTCCGTTCACCCGAACCGTTCCGAAGCGCGGTGGCGTTTTTATACTGAGGGGTCCTCTTAGAACGCCGTTAAGCGTGTCGTTGAGTAATACGTCTATCACGACGGATTGATTGACATCGAGGCGCGCCGTGTCGTTGACGGCAATTGGCAACAATAAATTCGTTGGAACGGTATCGCACGTCACTTTGACGACGACGAGCGCCGTATCGCAACCGTTTCTATTACAGATTTTGTATATTAATGTGTCCGAAAAACCGCACGTGTCCGAAGCATACGTCAAGACATTATCGGCGCCAATTGTCGCGATGCCTCGGCTTGGTAAACCAACGATTTTGATGCTGTCGAGCGGACCATTTAGCGTGTCATTTCTCAAAATCTGAATCCTAATCGGCGTCATTTTGCGCGTCGTTGCGTAGTCGGGAACGGCTGCGGGCGGGCGCGTTAAGGTCGTAGAATCGCAGACCACATTTATCGAAACCGTTGCCGTCGAACAACCGTTTGCGTTGCAAATTTGGTATATCAACGTGTCGCGACCACCGCAAAAACCAGCGTTTGGCGTGTATAATATTTGGTTATTTCCGCTCACCGAAGCCGTTCCGTTGCGCGGTTGCGTCGTTATACTGAGGGGTCGGCTCAAAACGCCATTGAGCGTGTCGTTGAGCAATACATCGATAACGACGGCTTGATTAACGCCCGTTCGCGCGGTGTCATTTACGGCAATCGGCAAAGGCAAATTATTACCCGTCGAATCACACGTTACGTTGACGTAAATGAAGGCACTTGCGCAGTTGAAAGACGTGTCGCAAATGCTGTATTCAAACGTGTCGCGACCGCAAAAATCGCGGTTTGGCGCGTAAATAAGCGTGTCTAAGCCGACAAAACTCACCGTTCCGTTGCGCGGCGCGTTGATAATCATCAAGGCTAAAAGGCGCCCGCGGATGGTGTCATTGACGGTCGGATTGAACTTGATTTGACCATTTTTAGGCGTCGAAATGCGGTCATTGACGGCAACAATCGGACGATTTAACCCGCCGTTATCGACTGTCGTATCGCAAGTAACGGCTATGTAAACCTTAGCCGTTGCGCAACCGTTTGCGTTGCAAATTTCGTAAATCAACGAATCTTGACCACCGCAAAACGTCGGATTTGGCGTGTAAACAACTTGATTATTTTGAATCGAAGTCAAGCCATTCGTCGGTGCGCGAAGGACGGTTACGGGACGCGTTAAAACGCCATATGTACTGTCATTCATCAACACCGAAATCGTCACGGCGCGTCCTTTTTGCGTCGTTGCAAAATCGTTCAACGCAATCGGTTTGCGGGTTTCGCCGCCGCCACCCGTCGTGTCGTTTCCGCAGGTCACATTAATAAAAACGAAAGCGCTTGAGCATATAAATGACGTGTCGCAAATCGTGTATTCAATGGTATCGCGTCCGCAAAAATTAAGATTTGGGGTGTATAATAAAGTGTCCAAACCACGGAAAGCAATCGCTCCGTTGCGCGGCGACGTGCCAATCATGAGCGACAATAATTTCGACAAAATGGTATCGTTGAGCGTCGGTTTGAAGGTAATACTCACGTTTTTGGGCGTTGAAATATTGTCATTGACCGCCACAACTTTACGTCCTGAACCACCGCCGCCGCTTGTTGAATCACAATTAACTGTAATGATTAATCGACCCGTATCACAGCCATTTACGTTGCAAATCGCGTATTCCAACGTGTCCTTACCGTTGCAATAACCCGCCGATGGCGCATAAATTATCTGATTGTTGATAATTGTAGCACTGCCATGCCTCGGAGACTGCGTTATACTGAGGGGTCCTGTCAAAGGTCCATTTTGCGTATCGTTTGCCAAAACCGAAACCCTCACGGACGTGTTGCGCAGCGTCGTGGCGGCATCGTCAACGGCAACGGGTTTTGGCCCACCATTTCCGCAAGAAACGGCAATCACTATTTGACCCGTATCACAACCGTTTGCGTTGCAAATTTCGTAATTCAGCGTGTCGTTACCACCGCAAAAAGTCGCGTTTGGCGTGTAAACAATTTGATTACTCATCAAAAACGCCGAGCCGTGCAGCGCCGAGCCGATGATGCTGAGGGGTCTCAACAAAACGCCGTTGAGCGAGTCGTTTGCCAAAGGCGAAATGATGACCGCCGTGTTCAGACGCGTCGAAGCGATGTCGTCAACTGCCACGGGTCGGCGACGTGCGTTTCCGCCCGTTGTGTCGTTTCCGCAAGTGATTTCAACGATAACACTCGCCGTATCACAACCTAATGCATTGCAAATTTCGTAATCTAATGTATCGTTACCGCCGCAAAAAGTCGCGTCAGGCGCATAAGTAATTTGATTGTTTGAGATGAGTGACACCCCGTATTTCGGCGCTTTTGTAATCCTAATCGAGCGCGTTAAAAAGCCGTTCAAAACGTCATTTGCCAAAACGGGAATCACCACGCGGCCGTTAAGCGGCGTCGTAGCGCGGTCGTCAACCGCAACGGGACGTCCACTTCCGTCATTTTCGCAAGTCACCGTGACGACAACGCGCGCCGTGTCGCAACCCGCAGCGGTGCAAATTGCGTACTCGAACGTATCGCGGTCGCCGCAAAAACCGAGAACTGGCGTGTAAATAATCTGATTGTTGAAAATATTGACCGTTCCGTGCCGCTGAAAACCCGTTATACTGAGGGGTCCCGTTAGCGTCCCATTTAAGCTGTCATTTTGCAAAACCGAAATCGTTACGGGCGTATTCAAACGCGTCGTTACGGCATCGTCGAACGCTACGGGTTTGCGACTGCCGCCGCCCGTTGTGTCGCCTTCGCACATGACTGTTACCACAACGCGCGCCGTAGCACAGCCGTTTGCGTTGCAAATTTCGTAGTCAAAACTGTCGCGGGCGTTGCAAAAACCCGTCATTGGCGTGTAAATAATCTGATTATTAAAAATATTTACCGTTCCATTCATCTGAAACCGCGTGATACTGAGGGGTCTCGTTAGCGTGCCGTTGAGCGTGTCGTTTGCCAAAGGTGTAATCGTGACCGCCGTGTTTAAACGCGTCGTTGCGATGTCGTTGACCGCCACGGGTCTGCGACCGCCGCCGCCCGTTGTGTCGCCTTCGCAGGTTACGTTAACGATTACGCGACCAATATCACAGCCGTTTGCGTTGCAAATTTCGTAGTCAAAACTGTCGCGACCGTTGCAAAAACCCGTTGCGGGCGTATAGGTTACTTGATTATTGATAATATTTACCGAGCCGCGCGTCTGAAACCGCACTATACTGAGGGGTCTTGTCAAAGCGCCGTTCAGCGTGTCATTTCTCAAAACGGAGAACGTTGTTGCCGTATTCAGGCGCGTCGCTACGACATCATCGACGGCCACGGGTTTGCGACCGCCGCCACCGTTCGTTGTGTCATTGTTGCAGGTTGTTTCAACAAAAATGCGTCCCGTATCGCACAAACCGAAGGCGTTGCAAACCCGATAATCGAAAGAATCGCGTCCGCAAAAATCCGTGTTTGGCGTGTATAAAAACGTCTGCGCATTCAGAAAACTTGCCGAACCGCGCGTCGGTTGACCAATGCCTTGCAGGCTTTCAAAGACACCATTTAAAGTGTCATTGAACGTTGCGGCAATGCGAATCGGCGTATTTTTCGGCGTAGAAACGCGGTCGTCAACGGCAATCGGCGCGCTGCGAACGTCGGAACAAAAGACGTTTGCGCGAAGCGTATCGGTACAGCCAGATGTTATATTCTTAAAAATTAAAGTATGTAATCCACGCGAAAAACAGAGTTTTACGCCGTTTGCAATCAAGCCCGTATTCAATTCAAGCACACCAAAAGCGCCGTTTGACGTGCGCGTAATTTTCATCTGTCCGTATTGACTGCGCATATCGCCGCCGAAAATCAAGAAGCGCGTCGGGTCAATTCGCCAGTTGCCCATCGGGTCCCAAACGTTCATTGAATCGGTCAATTGTTGCGCCGTTTGGAACGAAGCGATTGAGCGCGTCGTGCCGTTTACTTGCCAATAATCGAGGCGATACGGTCCCATTGAACCCATAACGGGTACGGTAAAATAGTTATATGAAAAAATCGTATCAAATTGGCAACCGCCAAAACCGCCGTCGTAAGGACGTCCGTTGTCGGTGACTGTATATTCGTCGCGAAGGGTATTCAAGCTCGTTCCAACAATGCAATAGCACGCGTTTTCGCCGCAAACATTGGGTGTCAAATTGACGTCGCGCATCCCGTTTAGAATGTTGCAAGCACCCAATCGAGCAGCTTGGACATTGATAATAAATTTCATATCACGGCAATTCAAGCCGTTTACATCGCACACCCGTGCGCAAAAAGTATCAACGCCAACGTAATTTACTGAGGGGACCACTCGGACGCAATTGCTCGCCGTCAAAGTGATTGTTGCGCTCGGTTGACCCGCGCCGCAATGTTGGATATTTGACAAAACGCTGCCCGTCGGTAGGTTCAAGCAGGTATCAATTGTTTGATTCTGTATTAAAGTTAAACGGATTGTATCGTTTGTCAAAATGCCGCCACCGCAAGTCGGATTACTGATAACGGTAATGTTTTGAGAACCCCGAACCACGTTGCCGCAATCGTCGCTCGCCGACCAAGTACGCGTAATGATTTTCCCACAAGTGTTTACGATTTCCGTTGCAAAAGGAATGACTGCGACGGGATTAGCCGAACAGTTATCGGTTGCCAAAACGCCCAAAGCCACGGCAGGAATGCGCTCGCCTCTTGCCGTGTTGACGGTCATATCCGCAGGAACACCGCTCAAAACGGGCGCTTTTGAATCTTTTATTTTTACAAAAATGACCCTTTCGCCCACGTTGCCACAGACATCGGTTGCGCGAAATATGCAATTTAAAATGGTAATATAACCCCTTGTTGCACAGTCATTTGTTGAAATTGTCAAGTCAATAAACTGCACTTGAACCGCTTGCCCCGAATTGTCCACGGCGCTTGCCCACGTGGCATTCATGACGGGCAAATTGTCGCATTCGACAGTAATAGTGTCGCCGTCTTGGTAGGGCAACAAAGCTGGATGGGCGAAGGAGACAATCGGCGCCGTTCGGTCGATAATGCCCGCGTCGATGCTCGGAACGTCCGCGATGCCGTCAATACTGAGGGGGTCGGTTTGGCCCGTTGCGTTGACATCACTGCCGTTTATTGCCGTGTTTTTGTTGGTGAAACTGAGGGCAGTTGTGCCCGTCGGGAAGCCAAATCTGACGGTAAACGTTCCCGCTTCAAGACCCACGAAGGTGTAATTTCCCGCGTTGTCGGTCGTTGTTGCGCGTGTTACCGCTTGTCCCGCCGCCGTCGTTCCCGTGAGCGTAACGCCCATGTTGTCGAACGGTGCTTCATTGTTATCGCGCGTTCCATTGCCGTTGCAATCGTAAAACGCAGCGCCATTGATAGCCGAAGCGGTGAGTTGTTGCCAAGATTTGATAGCCCATGTGCTGCTCGCAAAGAGTACGGCGGCGGTCATCAAGAGGATAAATTTGGATGCTGTATCGGGTTTTCTCATAGCCGAAAGTAAAAGTTTAAAAATTGAAATGGAAAATACACGTTAGAACGGTCAAAAAACAACACACAATAAGGGTATAAAGTGACGCGTTGAGACGTCATTCATGGGGATGTTTTTAAGCCGTTCTTGAAGATTCTGTTAGATAAAAGCGAATGTGAATTAAACGAAAAAAAAAGGCGAGTCTGTTTTCTCATATTAGTAAAAACAAAAACGCTGCCAAGTCTGCGAAGGCGAAGAAAAAGGCGCGTAAAAAGGGTTTAATTGGCGTAATTAGGCTTTTTTACGCAAAAAAAAGCCGTTTCAAACGCGTTGAAACGGCTTTTTAAGGCTTTATACTGAGGGGTCCTATTTTTCCCTACTTAGAAGAAATTTAACCTATTTTAAATCGAATTGGTAACACCTTTGCGACTTTTTTTAGTTCGCCTAAATGCTTGCCTGCGCGCCACTTAGGCATCGCCTCGACGACCTTAACGGCGGCTTGATTGTAATCTCTGCCAAAGCCACGTTTTACGGCAATATCCGACAAAGAGCCGTCCTCGTTGACGACAAAACCGACGTAAACGGTGCATTCCCGCATTTCTAAATCAGTTGGAAATCGCAATTTTTGATAAATAAAAGTATAGAGGGCAACTTCTCCACCAACGTATTCGGGCGGTGAATCAACGATGTCTAAAACGGTCGGCGACGGTTGCTCTATTCTATCCTCTTGGCCGCTTTGAGCGGTGACGAATGCCGTCATGCACGACACTAAAGCGATTGTTAGTAGGAATTTTATCATTGTTCAAAGTGCATTTATGAAATGAATGAATGCGCGTTCATTTTAAAACGGCTTGTTTATCAAAAATGAACGAAAATACTGAGGGGTCCCTTTTCGTCAATTTTCAGGACTATTTTTTCTGCAATAATAATGAATGCCCGTTAGATAATTGTCAATAGATTGAATTATTTTCCTTATTTAACCTAAATTGGGTATTTTAAATAGTTAAAATGAACAAGTCAAACAAGCAGACTAAAAGGGTAAAAAAGGCATTTTCTACACGTTTTTTTGCATTCTAATCCCGATTATCCAAGAGATTCTGCAAAGTTTGCAAATTGGTAATTTGGCTTCTGTCAATGTACCTAAATGCCCCAATCAGTTCCGATTTTCCTTCAAATTCAAATATCAATTGGCAGACAATCGTGCGTTTTTTCGTTTTTGGCGCATACTGATACATCGTAAATCTATGCTCTATAATCCCATCCGAACGGTCGGTTGTATTGGGCATATAGTCCACAACCCACGTGTTTTTGAACCGCAATTTGGTACTGTTAATTGTTGCCAATGCTCCCCGATACGTTGCTGTGGATGCGAACAAATCAGCCGTTTTGCGCTCAGAAGGGCGTCCTAAAGTTGGCGTTATCAAGTGCAGAATATGCATCATTGGCTCGTTTTGTCGTACATCAATGCCATCAGATTTGTAGGCGAATTTCATAGCAGTTTCTCGCTGTTGCTTCTCCATCTCCGCGAAAATGATTTTATAACTATACATCGCTGCTTCAAAACACGCTGAACAATTTTTGAAAAAATAGCCTTGGAAATTTTTGTCAAAAGCCTCTACCTCGATTTTTGTCTGAAAATCGTTGGCAGCATAGACAATTTTCAGCTGTTCAGGGTCTGTGAAAACGGACGTCCAACAACTATCACGGATATATCCATATTTGACCTGCGCTAATTCAGGGTCTTTAAAACCGCTTTTTTTCTCGCCGATACACCGACAAATCGCTTGATTCACATGAGCAAAAGCGGGCCGTTGCCGACCATCGTAATTTAAAAATGTGTCCACCAGTGGGCAATTGTCAATCGAAGCCCGCAAAGCCACGCGAAAGCCTCTTTCTATATGCTCAAAGGACAACTGGTCGTCATCAATGGGTTTACTAACAGACAGCATTTTCAGAGCATCTAAATTCGTTTCTGTAAAAAAACTGGTCATCACTGCTTGACTCAAATAGGGCAATGTGACATTACCCGCTTTTACGTTTTCTGCTAATTTATCGCAAAAACTCTTGACCAAACCGTTGACCAATTCAGTTGAATCAGGCTGTTTTTTAGGTGTATTGAAGCTCTGAATAGTTGCTCCTGCGGGCAAATTTATTTTGATTAAGCCGTTTTGCCCGTGCATTATTTGCAGACAAAACAGTAAGGCAAGGCATGAAGGCGTGATTTTTTGCATCATTTTTTTATTATTTTGAAGAAAATATGCTCAACGTATTGTTGAATAGACTTTTTCAGCCCAAATAAGTGCCAAAAAAGCCGTTTGTACTGAGGGGACCTATTTTTGATTTTATTCACGTATTTTTTCCATGTAAGAATGAAAACACCCCCTCAGTATTTTCATGCTGAAAGGGTGTTTTTTATTGAAAAATCAAACAAAAGGTCTATTCAAAACCAAAGCCGTAAGTTGATCAAGCCATGCCCGAAAGCGCGGGCATTTCTCCATAATTGTTTGGAGACCAATCTCCATTGCAATTAAATTACCGTCATTTACTTTTTTATACGACGGAATAATGGATAAAATACGCTTTGACGGTGCCGTTTGAGGGCTGTCATTAATGTCCTCTGGATTGTCGTATTGCGCGATAACATTGCCCATGGCGTCTCCGATTTTTTCGCCAAAATAATTGGTAAAACCTCTGTTTGAAGCAAATAGTAATGCCTCAAATTCATGTTGCTGAATATAAGGGATAAATCGGTCACCAAAACCAATATCGGTTTTCATACTCGCTTCTAAACAGTTGATACGCTGATTTACACCGTTTAATGCTTGGCAATTAGCATAGTTAGGTAAGTTTGTGGGCATACCGAAGTAATCAACAAGTGTTGTGACGATGGTATCGGGTTCGCGGAGCATTTTCAATACATCTTTTTTGAGATGCTGATAATTCACAAACCCTCCTTTTTGCTCTTTGCCTGTTTGAATTTCCATCGCAACGACATTATAAAAACCGATGCCATAGAAATAGGGTTGCAGCGTTTCTAAGACAAACTCTTTTTCGGTTTTACCTTCAACAATGATAATGAGTCTCATGGATTGCCTCCTATTAAATTTTTCTCCCAAAGCTCGCCCATGCTATAATCTTCAAGCCATGAGGCTAATTCTGCCCTTGTGAACCGTCGGAAAGTAGTGCCTGCGGTTCGATTTTCTCGGTCAACGGCAATAATATCTTCGGGTTCAAACTGACTAATTAATTCAACCGATTGCGTGGACACAATTACTTGACACTGCCGCGAAGCGACCTCAAGCAAACCCGCTAATTGAGCAATCGCAGTCGGGTGCAAGCCTAATTCTGGTTCATCAATGATGATAGTTTTAGGCAAATCTTCTGCATCTTGCCTCAAAAGTGTCGTCAAAGCGATAAAACGCAAAGTGCCATCCGACAAATGTTGCGCGTTAAAATACGCATCAGGGTCAGCTCCTTTTTCGCGCCACCGCAGTTCAATTTTATCATTAGAACGGTTAGGTTCTAAGTCGAAACGGTCAAAATACGGTGCAACAAGCCTAATCGTTCCTTCGATTCTTTTAAAAACCAATGGTCGCTTTAATTGCAAAAAATACAAATAGGCGGGTAAATTAGCCCCGTCATGGGCCAACGACCGATTATCATTCACGTGACAAGCGGCACGAAGCGGCGAAGCGGCGGTGGTGTCGTGAAAATGATAGACTTTAAAACCGCTAAGGTATTTGAAGACATAATTAACACGATAATCGTTTTTCCTATCCCGCAATGTTGATTCCTCCACATTTTGGTCAATGATTTTCGTGTCCCAATTTACGAAAGTATTTCCCTCTAAAACGTCGCCTTCACCTTTGTTATAGCGGTCGTTCAAAGACTTTAAAAAACCATTGTTGCCTTTGGACTGAACGCTAAAATCAATCGCATTTTTATGATTGGTTTTAGTATTGCCAAAAATCAAAGCACCTGTGAGAAACTTTGACTTACGCCCAAAATGAAGTAAGGCATCCATATCATTGTTGATAAAATCTTGCAAATTGCCTTCCGTGATGGCACGAACCAATTTGAAAAAAGAGATAAAATTACTTTTTCCAGCCCCATTGCCACCAATAAGAATATTCAGATTGTGGAGGGCAATATCCACTTCTTTGATTGACTTGAAGTTTGAAATATGTAATCTTTCAATTCTATTAGGTTCTAAATCAGTCCATGATTTAGAAATAAAATCTTCATTCGTATTGTCCATTTTATTCATTTTTTTGCAAAAATACAATTTTATTAGAACTAAAACACCCCCTCAGTATTTTACGACTGAAAGAGTATTTTTATTAAAAAAAAGCCTAAAATCATTCAATGGGCTTGCTAAAATCAATTCTACTAAAACTTGGAAATCTTTTAGCAACTGTTACCTGATATTTTCCATTGGGATAAATGACCTTAAAAGTATCTTTGCGGGAAGAATCGTAATATTTTCTTCCATTATAAAAATAAGTGTATTCAATTGTTTTATGTCCTTTTGAAGGCTTACCCAAACCAATTGTTATCCCCGTAATTATGTCCGAATTATGCTCAAAATCATAGTATTGTATTGAGGCATAAGTAGTATAAACAGTTAGAAAAATACCGCAGAGGAAACCAGATAAGTCATTTCTGACTCGTTTACGTAGGATAAAAATTTGTCTGCCTAAATAAAACATTGAAAACCAAGAGAAAAAACATATCGCGTAAATTAGACACATGATATTAAATTTAATTGAAAACACCCCCTCAGTATTTCACTACTAAAAGGGTGTTTTTATTAAAAAAAAACTCAAAACTCAATTCAAATTCACCTCAATCCCCAAAACCACGGCGTCATTCAATTCAATTTTATCCGCAAAATTCACGTCCGCAAAGGCAAATTCAGTCGCCAAAACTTCGCTTTTGATGTACTCAACATGATTATTCACGGCCTCCACAATCGCTTCGTGGCGTTCCAATTTGACTTTGATTTTGTCGGTGATGTTGAAATTGCGGTCTTTACGCAAGTTTTGGATTTTATTCACCAAATCCCTTGCTGTCCCTTCGGCAATCAATTCATCCGTCAAAGTTACGTCTAATGCCACCGTCACATCGCCGTCGTTTGCAACCAACCAACCGGGAATGTCCTCCGAAGTAATCAAAAAGTCTTCGATACTGAGGGGGTACGCTTGACCGTTCAATGTGAGATTGATGGTCTTATTTTTCTCCAATTGAGCAATATCGGCTTGCGTCAATGCCTCAATTGCGGCTTGTGCAAACTTCATATTTGCGCCCAATGTCTTGCCCAAAGTCTTGAAATTCGGCTTGATTTTTTTCGTCACTACGCCCGACGCATCAGTGATGTATTCAAATGCTTTAACATTTGTTTCTGATAAAATCAAGTCCTTCACTTTCTCAACTTGAGCAATAAATGTGCTGTCCAAAATTGGCAATAAAACCCGTGATAAAGGTTGACGAACGCGGATTTTTTCTTTTTTCCGAAGGCTCAAAATCAAGGACGAAATGCGTTGGGCATAATCCATCCGTTGCTCTAAGTCCTTGTCAATCAACCATTTATCCGCTTTTGTCAAATCTGACAAATGTACTGAGGGGTGTCTCAACGGCGTATTATTTTCGACCGCTTTTGAACGGATATTGTCGGTCAAATTTTTATACATCCAATCCGTAAAATACGGGGCAATCGGTGCAGATAATTGTGAAACGACCATCAAACATTGATACATTGTTTCATACGCCGCCTTTTTATCGTCCGACATTTCGCCTTTCCAAAAACGGCGACGCGACAATCTGACGTACCAATTTGAAAAGTCGGCATCCACAAATTTTTCAATCGCACGGGCGGCCAAAGTCGGCTCATACGCGGCGTACAAGTCGGTCACTTCGCCGACCAACGAATGGAGTTTCGACAAAATCCATTTGTCCAATTCGATGCGGTTTGCCATCGGTGTTTGGTTCATTTCGTCTTGGACAAAACCATCCACGTTCGCGTACATCGCAAAGAAATTGTACGAATTATAGAGCGTTCCGAAGAATTTATTACGGGTTTCTGTAATGCCATCTTCATCAAATTTCAGATTATCCCACGGCTGCGCGTTTGAAATCATGTACCAACGGGTTGCGTCTGCCCCGTGCTTGGCAATCGTCGTGAACGGGTCAACGGCATTGCCCTTGGATTTCGACATTTTTTGCCCGTTTTTGTCTTGCACCAAGCCGTTTGACATCACGTTTTTGAACGCCACCGAATCATACGCCATGACCGCAATCGCATGAAGCGTGTAAAACCAACCACGGGTTTGGTCAACGCCTTCGGCAATAAAATCGGCAGGGTAAGACACATTGAACGGGTTTTTGAACGGCATTTCGTCGCCCGCAACGAGTTTTTCGTGGTCTAAACCCCATTGTGCATAAGGCATTGACCCCGAATCGAACCACACGTCAATCAAATCCAATTCCCGTTTCATCGGGCGTCCGTCGAGCGTCACGAGCGTAATGTCGTCAAT
>JAYUKJ010000132.1:0-1640 GCA_043764555.1 Saprospiraceae bacterium | reverse complement strand
GTTGACAAACCGTTCTTGATGCCAGTTGAAGACGTATTCTCGATTACAGGTCGTGGTACGGTTGCAACAGGTCGTATCGAACGCGGCGTTATCAACGTTGGTAACCCAGTTGAGATTCTCGGTATGCAGAAAGAAGGCGAAAAAACTTTGGTTTCTACTGTAACGGGTGTTGAAATGTTCCGTAAATTGCTTGACCGTGGTGAAGCAGGTGACAACGCAGGTTTGTTGTTACGTGGTATCGACAAGGAAGCAATTAAGCGTGGTATGGTTATCTGTGCGCCAGGTACAGTTAAGCCTCACAAAAAATTCAAGTGCCAAGTTTACGTTTTGTCGAAAGATGAAGGCGGACGTCACACACCTTTCTTTAAGGGTTACCGTCCACAGTTTTACTTCCGTACGACTGACGTAACAGGTGACTGTGAATTGCCAGATGGTGTTGAGATGGTTATGCCGGGTGACAATGTTGAATTGTCAGTAGCGTTGATCAACTCGATTGCAATGGACAAAGGTCTCCGTTTCGCGATTCGCGAAGGTGGTCGTACCGTTGGTGCGGGTCAGGTTACAGAAATTCTTGACTAATTCAAGATAATAAATATTGAAAAATTGGGAATTGAAAATTGAGCGTGTACCTTCGTCGCACTTAATTTTTAATTCTCAATTTTTAATTTTATACGTCACACGGGCGTAGCTCAATTGGTAGAGTGGCGGTCTCCAAAACCGTAGGCTGTGGGTTCAAGTCCTACCGCCCGTGCTTTTAGAATTAAAAATTAAAAATCAAGGAATTAAAAATTCTTTAAGCATTAGTCGTTAATTCTCAATTTAATTAAGATTAAGAAATCGCTTGAATTACAGCGTCATAATTTTTAATTTTTAATTTTTAATTCAAAAATATTGAGGGGGTCGAAAGTTCCCCTTTTTTTTTAAAACGGAATTTGAAGTCATGGACATCAGAGCGTATATCAACGAGAGTCTCGAAGAATTTCAGACTAAAATCACTTGGCCAACTTGGGCAAACTTGCAAGCGACAACGGGTGTTGTGCTTCTCGCGAGCCTTATGCTGGCAGTCATCATTTTCCTCATGGATGCGTCTTCAAACCAAATTTTGAAACTCATTTACGGTGTTAAATAAGTCAATCAGAAATGGCAGAAGAAACAAGATGGTATTCGCTGCGCGTAATCAGTGGCAAGGAAAAAGGCATTAAGGAGCGCATCGAAAAAGAAATAAAAATAGAAAATTGGGGCGACTTTGTTAGAAATATCATTGTTCCGACCGAAAAAGTCTATAAAATTCGGAATGGCAAAAAAGTCATTATCGAACGCAATACCTTGCCAGGCTACATCATGGTTGAGGCTTTGCCGTCAAAGATAAAAGGCGACATTGCGGCAGCAATTACAGCTGTGCCAAATGTCATCCATTTTTTGGGTAAGAACGACCCGATACCAATGTCTGTTGCGGATGCAAAACGGATGTTCGGTGCAGTTGACGAGGCGCAAAGTGCTGGCGTTGCGCACGTTGAACCATTTATTGTTGGTGAAACTGTGAAAATCAACGAAGGTCCTTTCGCTGATTTCATCGGTGAAATTCAAGAAGTTAATGAAGAGAAGAAGAAATTAAAAGTTGTTGTTAAGATTTTCGGACG
>JAYUKJ010000131.1:0-5419 GCA_043764555.1 Saprospiraceae bacterium | reverse complement strand
GCCAATACTTTAGACCAATTAAGCCCACCGTCGTAAGTGCGATAGACAAGTCCACCTTCTGCGTAACTGTAATGAGCAATGAAGGCAGTATCTGCACTGACGCCCATTATGTTGTCTGTATATCCAGTTGTGCCAACAACGGGGAAAGAGCCACTTATCCACGTTTGTCCACCGTCAATTGTTCGACTAAAATGATGGGCAATGTCTGTGAAACGCCAAGGTGAAACGGCAAAGTTACCACTCCAAGTAGCCACCCACGCCACGCGCTCATTGACGGTTGAGATTTGAAAGGGAAAGAGTTTTTTAATACCCAATGGTTTTTCCTGCCAACGTTGTTGCGCCGTAGCAGCGTTCGTTGTCAATAAATAAGCGAGGAAAACGAGGTAAATGTTTTTCATAAAATAATTGTTTTTAGAGGATAAAAAGATGTTGAAGTTTGAAATAAGGGATTAACGGATGCTGATAAGTCTGCTTGTACTAACCATTTTGTTTTATGTAACAAAGTTAGACCCTTTGTTTGGCGGCGACAATACCTATTTGGGTGTTTTTACTGAGGGGGTATGCCCAATGCTGATTCGTTCGCTTGTTGACCTTTTCTCCGATTTATTGTTAATAAAAAGGAAAAGACAAGAACACATAAATATGCTCTTTTAAATCTAACATTAGGTTTATATAGAAAGCACGAAAAGGTCAATCGGTATTGCGTACTTTTTTTTGGAAAGAATATTTTTAATTAAAAAGTGGGCGCGTTGTTGGCGTGATTTGTTATTATTGTTGTTATTTTTATGTAAAAACAGCAATTCTAAAAATGACGTTATAAACGTCAAAAAGCCTTGAAAACACGCGTTTTCAAGGCTTTTTGGCATTTATACTGAGGGGGTGCTACATCAAGGTTTTCCGCGCATTGTCAAAAACTCTCGTTTCCGTTTAGCCGTTTCTTCGGCGTTTAGGAACGGTACGCTGCTCAATTGCGCCATCAAACCTGCGCTTAGTTCTTTAAATTTGGCGCGGTCGGCGGATGAAAATTCGGAGACTTACGGTAATTTTTCTTTTAAATGATTGACCTGCGAACCGTGTTGCCAAAAGCGACGTCGGTGGCGCCCAAAACGGCGATTGCGTCGCTGATTGCTGTCCAAGATGTGCCGCTGTTTGTTGATTTCCACAAGCCGCCCGCGGGTGAACAAGCGAAAAGAGTCCCCGATACTGAGGGGTGTGCGCGGACGGTATTGATGCGTCCATTGCCGCCGTCGGTCGGTGTACTTTTGGGACCGAAAAGCGACCACGAAGCGCTCGTTCGCGCGGAAGCATGGCGATTTTTGTCGCCGAGTGCTTGCATGATGCCCGTGTTCATTGCCGACATATCGCCGTTTGATTCCCCAACGCGCGGCTCGACAAATTCTGCCCACCGTTTGTATTGAATCATGCCTTCCATTTGGCGCTCGGATTTGTCGTTGCGTTGACCGCCGTTTGTTACTTCTCGGCGCAATTCGCGTTTCATTTCGGGTATTTTTTTGCCGTATTGACGGTCGAAAGCGGCTTTTATGTCGTAAAAATTGGCGCCTTGCTCGCGAAGTTCGAGCCATGATTGTGCTTGAATGTTGTTAAATGTGCATATTAAAGTTAACGCAAGTAGTGTGCGTTTGAAAATAGGGAATACGTTGTTCATTATTTTTTTAATGACTTGGATAAGTATAAATAGATATGTGAAAGTAGTGGAACGGTATGTATTGTAAAATGGGACGCAAAACTATAAATATTTTTTTTATTTAAGTGAAAAAAAAAGATTTGATGGCTTTGTTGACTTGCGCCAATTTTTACTAAAAAAACGGATGTCGGGGTATTTCAAGAGGCATAAAAGGCTTACAAAGACGGTATAAATCGTTAATTTTTTGGTAAAAAGAGGGCATATACTGAGGGGTTCTTTTAGTGTTCATAAAAACTTGAAAATGCCCGATTGGCTTATTCCCAATAGCGACAATCCACGCCTTTTTTTCAATAACCAATAAATTTCTTTCTGCGGCAAGCGCTAAAAGTGTGTTTCTCAACGGACGCGGCGAGACGAACGCCACGCTGTTTTCGATATTCGACAAAGGCGTGAAAATGCCCGATTGAGATAGGATTTCGGCGGTTGCAGAAGCGCATCTTTTACCGAAAAATGCGTAATCGTAGGGCGATTTGAGTAAATAAGCGACTAAAAGGGCTTGCAAATGCGTTTTTTGATTTTGATTGATGGGCAAATAAACGGACGTCATTTTCTCATATTTCGTTCGTTTGAGCCACGCGGCTTTGGTGTTTACTTCAAATTGTGAATTAAAATGATGGTTGTCAACGAAAATATGAACGGGCAATTTGATACATCTGAAGCCGTAAATGATTAGCAATCTTGCAAATCAAAAGACCGATACCAAACGTATTCCAGAACGCCTAAAACGAGCGCGCGGTATAACTTGGGACTTTCAACTTTTGGCGTTTGCGCAAAATTGGTGAAATACGCTTGATTATAGTCTGATAAATCGTAATTTGTTCCAATTTTGCTGTCAATAAATGGCGCAATTTGTTTCCGTTGCTGCTCATTGCCTTGAAAATGCTCAATGCGTTCCAACGTGTTTTCCCCTAAAAAATCGGCAAAACTGGCGTAACACAAGCCGCGAGTCGTTACATTTTCAGCCACAAGATGCGCGCCGCGATGCATACCGACGTAGATGCCGCATTGTTGAGACAAAGCGCCTTTGCCGCGTATGAGTCTGTCGCCAATTTTTAAATTTTTTAAGTCGTACATGGGATTTTTATATATTAATTAATAACCTTCGCGTTTTTAGATACTTGAATATTATGTTAAATGAATATATTTTAATCGCAAATACAATACCAATTTCTTAATATGTTTTATTTTCTCCGTTTGCGCTGAAACGGCTATTTTTTTATTTAAACACCATTTTAGAATGTTTAATTGCTCATTTTTAGTAAAAATACTGAGGAGTCCTTTTCTTACTTTATTTTTCATTCTGTTTCTAAAAACATCTACGTTCGCCCAAGTTGTGAACATCGAAGACCGACGGATACGCGTGGGTGACAGTTTGCGGTGGCTTGGAAAAGCGGATTTAGGCTTCAATTTGATTCAAAATACGCAGCAATATTTGACGGCATCGGCGGCGGTTCAGCTTGAATTTAAAGAGAAAAAACATTTTGTTCTGTCCCTGTCGGCTTACAATTTGGCGAAGTCGTCGAGTCAAAATATCTTGAATGATGGCTTTCAACACGTGCGTTATAACTACGATATAACCGATAAAACCGTCTTTGAAATTTACGCGCAAGCGCAATACAATGAGCGCGTTCGACTGCGGTTGCGGACGCTCGCGGGAACGGGTTTGCGGTTCAAAATACTGCGAAAAACTGCGACGCGCTTTTATCTCGGCACGTCTTATTTCTACGAACATACGCAATTTAGAGACACAACGATTCCATTTTTCACGCATAGATTGAGCATTTACGCCGCTTTTTCGCAGAAAATTGGCAATTCAGCGCGTTTTGCTTCGACAACTTATTACCAACCTGATGTGTTTAATTTGGGAAATATGCGTTGGGCATCCGACAATTCTTTGTTGGTACCCCTCAGTAAAAAATGCATTTTTCGCCTCAATTTGACCCTCACGTATGACACCGACCCGCGGCTGCCTGAGCCTGTTCCCGACCTCATTTACGCGTGGACGAATGGGATTAGATTAGAATTTTAGATAAAATATGCGAATTGAGAGTTGAAAGGACAATTCGCCTAAAATTCGTGTCAAATGGTGTCAAAACGTGTTTTTAACGCTTAATTCGCGTAAAATTGAATCCCTAATTTAAAAAATAACGTACATTTAGTTTTCAAAATCCGTATTAATCCGCGCAATCCGTGGCTGAAAAATTAATAAAAATCATTATTTATGACCTTAAATATCACCGTTAATAATATCCCTAAAACCGTCGATGTTGACCCCGATATGCCTTTGCTGTGGGTTATTCGCGACGAAATCAAGCTGAAAGGCACCAAATTCGGTTGCGGTAAAGCCTTGTGCGGCGCGTGTTCGCTGCACGTTGACGGCGAAGTTGTGCGGGCGTGTTCCTATCCTGCGAAGATGGCCGAAGGCAAACGCATCACGACAATCGAAGGTTTATCCGTCGATGCAGCGCATTTGCACCCGATTCAGCAGGCTTGGCTCGACCTTCAAGTGCCGCAATGTGGCTATTGTCAATCGGGTTTCATGATGGCTGCCGCCAAATTAATAGACGAAATGCCTAAGCTAACGGAGCAAGATATTCGCGATAATATCAGCAATATTTGCCGTTGCGGCACGCATCCGCGCATTATAAAAGCGATTTTGAAGGCGGCTTCGCTGAAAAAATAGGACCCCTCAGTATGCGCTTAAATTTGAATGAAATTAAACAAAAAAATAATGACAACTAACGATAATAATACGCCTAAAAAAACATTTTCGAGGCGCAAATTTTTCACCCGCGCGGGCATCGGTTTGGCGGGAACGGCGGCGCTGTTGTACTTCGGTCGCAGTCCGATTCGGCGGCAAGTGAGCGGTGTTGCGGCGGATATAGATTTGCCGTCGGGTGTCTTTAATTTCGACGCCGATATGTGGTTTGAAATTAACGCCGACAACACAATTACCCTGAAATCGCCAAAAGTGGAGATGGGACAAGGCATTTTCACGGGTTTCGCCATGCTTGCGGCGGAGGAATTAGACGTTGAATTGGATAAAATTAAAGTCGTTCACGCCACAACTCTGAACGGTGCGGCCGATTATGTTGGCACGGGCGGCAGCTCAAGTACGACTTCTTTGTATAAAAATATTCGTCAAGTGGCGGCGACTTTGCGCGAGACCTTGAAACTAAATGCCGCTAAATTGTGGCAAGTGGACCCCTCAGTAATTGCGACAAAAAATGGTGTTTTATCCACCGATAACCACGTAATGACTTACGCCGAATTGGCGAAGCGAACCACCGATTGGAAGACCGCAAAGACGCCTGAGTTGCGCCCTGAATCGCAGTTCAAATACGTTGGAACGGAGCAAAAACGCGTGGATTTGGCGGATAAAGTGTTTGGAAAGCCGATTTATGGCATCGACGCCGATTTGCCAAATATGGTTTACGGTGCCGTTTTGTATTGCCCTTACATCGGTGGAACGTTGAAAAAAGCCGACATTAGCGCCGCTCAAAATGCGCCGAATGTCATTAAAATAATTGAGCATAAAGACTGGATTGGCGTCGTCGGCAAGACGCGTTTTGCCGCCGAAAAAGCCGTTCAGCTCATCAATGCCGAATGGCATTATCCCGCTAATTACACGACAAAAGACGTCGTAAACACCATAACCGTCGGCAACGGCACGAAAGTAAACGTCCAAAATGTCGGAAATACTGAGGGGTCCTT
>JAYUKJ010000130.1:0-1648 GCA_043764555.1 Saprospiraceae bacterium | reverse complement strand
AAGTAGGTAGGAAATTAACCGACTTAACTACTTTTTTTTTGTCAAATTATTCGGTGGGTCTCGGATTATTCCGAATAAAAGTAAAGAGACTGCCCAATTTATTGTTCAACGGCACGCTGTTCTGTTGAATCAACGGAACAGCATTCGGTAGCACAAGTGGAAAAAGCGCCAAAAAGGCGTTTTATACTGAGGGGTCCTCTTTGACCCCTTAAAATGAGCGGGCAACTTGAGTCTAATGCCGTCAACTTAACGACCGTTGTGGTGTGTTTCAATTGCCGCTATCTTTAGACAGCGGCAATTGAAACACAAAACCAATAACGCCGTACTTTTTTGTCGTGAACAGGGGCGCGTCAAATACGGCAAAAAAGAATATACAAAAAAAAATATAATAAATTTTCAAATAAAGTGCAACAAAAGCAACTAAAACAAATATGACATCGTTAGATATGCAGAACTTTAAACAAGCATTCGTATTGTATTTTGGCTACTTATTTCAACATTCAATTTTAGGTTTAAAATTATTCCTTTCATGTTTTAAAATAAGAATAAAAATGAAGTCAAAAAATTTCTTCACACCCGAAGAAGCGGCTGAAGTCCGCTTCGCCGAAGGTCTCGTTGCGATTCAAGAATTCACCGACACCCTGCCCGTCGTGTCTGAAAAAGACAAACAAGGCAACAAGCTCTACAAAAGCATTCTTTCGTTGTTACAAATTGCCATCGAAGTGGCACCGCGCCTGAAAAATTACTTGGCGGGCGGTTTCCAACTCGACAATTTGGTGAACAACAAAGCGACGCTTGAAAGTCTTCAACGGAAATCGGCGGCTTTGGAGACCGAAAAAAAGCGCATCGACGCCGCAATCAGCGCTGTGCGTGTGCATATTGATGCCGATTACCGCAAAATTTATGAAGCCATCAAACAAGCGACCGAAGACGATACGTCGTTGAAGTCAAAGCGCGACGAACTCGGCGCACCTTACGTCAAAACAAGCAGCTCGGACGCCGCACCCGCCGCCGCATCAAAGACGATAGCTACTACTGCCGCTTAATTGCGGACTTTTTTGTTCAAGCCTCAATACAAATCCATAAAAAAAGGGCGCTTAAAACGGTTGTTTTAAGCGCTTTTTTTTTGTCTTACGTGGTAGGCACAATTGTTTAGTAACAAGTAAATAATAAGTTGGTCTAAAATCCTGAAAGGATTGAACACGAATAGAAAACAATAGTAACAAGTAAATAATAAGTTGACCTAAAATCCTGAAAGGATTGAACACGAATAGAAACAATAATGACGCGATTTTCCCAACGCCGAAGGGATTAGCTCTAACAAATTCGACCACGTTGTTATTTACTTGTTACAAAGCCTAAATTTTAGGTTACAGAACCTAAAACTTAGGTTATAGAAGCTCACTGAGTGCATAACAAATTGCCCTTCGTGCTTGAAATTTTAGTGCGTAGTGAGCGGGTGACTTCAAGTCTAATGTCGTCAACTTAACGGAGAACGACCGCATTTGTTGAAAGGGCGACCGCATTTGTTGAAAGGGCGACCGTGAAGGTGAAAGGGCGACCGTGAAGGTGAAAGGGCGACCGTGAAGGTGAAAGGGCGACCGTGAAGGTGAAAGGGCGACCGTGAAGGTGAAAGGGCGACCGTGAA
>JAYUKJ010000129.1:0-5445 GCA_043764555.1 Saprospiraceae bacterium | reverse complement strand
TGTATTACTTAAAGATTTCCCCTCAATATTGACTTCATCAACAGCGATTGTTGGGTACAATTTAACCCAATTTTCGGTGGATTTATTCGGACTAAACGACAACGAAATGACGCGAGAAACGGACGTTTTATTGTCCACATCCACCTGCTTAAGGCGGTAATAATGCGGCGTTTTTGTCGCCAAATTTGGGTGCGTAAAAGTGTAATTATGCACCGCCGAAGTCGTCCCATTTCCCTTGATTTCGCCCACTGTTTCAAAGGTAAAGCCATCTGTTGAATGCTCAATTTCAAACAAATTGTTATCCTTTTCAGAAGCCGTATTCCACGACAAAACAGCGTCATTTTCGCGCATTTTCGCGGAGAAATGCGTCAATTCAGCCGACAAAACGGTACTGCCCGCGGCGGGTAAAACGACGCTTGAATTGCTCGTTGACCATTGGCTTACGTCGTTCAAAGCGGCCAACATTTGCGCCCGCGTCCCAGTTAAGGAGCCAACAAAAACGGCATTGTCTTTAGCCGTATTTAAGACCAAATTTAATCCGCCAATGATGTTAGGATTTGCCGAAGTTTGGGCATTTGTGGCGTCCGAATCCCACGCCAAACTGATGTTAATGGCGGCAATTAAAGTTGGTGAATTAAAGGTTCCCGTGTAAGCAAAAATCTGGTCGGCATCGGTCGCCAAATTCATAAAAACGGCGGTTGACGCATTACAAAGAGAACTCATGGCAAAAGCCGTGAAACTGCCGCGCGAAGCCGATGGCGCGATGCTCAAATGCACCTGTGTTCCCGACGGAATGACCGCATTTCCCGAATTCCAAGACAAATCATTTTCGTTGCATCGAAAACCACCGCTTGCCTTCCAACCACCGTCTGTGAAACGAATTTCGGTGTTTGCGGGGATGTTTTTCAAGCAAATGAAGGAAAAATCGTCCGTTCCTGAACTGTTGACACCCGTAAAAGCGATGTCACCCGCGACGATTTGAGCAAAAGAAGAGCTGACGAAAAAAGCTGCACCAAGCAGCGTTGTGTACAAACGTTTCATGTTTTTTTGTAATTTTAGTTAAAGTGTAAAAATCGTTTAAATTCAGTCGCAATGTCATTTTTTATTAAAAATACTGAGGGGTCCTTTTCTCAACGACCGTGACACCAATTTTAGTGAAATAGGTAAAAAACAAAGCCAATAATGCGTTGACACACCATTGGCTTTATTTAACATTAAATAAATAGATAACAATTAAGAAATGGTAAATCAATGATTTATAAAATTATTTTCATTAAAATATCTATATTTCAGGCATATAAAAAACCTTTAACCATTCGTCAAAACAGCCGCCAAAATCCCCGTCGAAACCGCGGCATTCAACGACTCAGCACCGCCGCCACCGGGGATTGTAATCTTAAAATCGGCTTGATTTATCAGATTTTCGGAGATTCCTTGCCCTTCGTTGCCAATAATCACGATGCCGCGCCGTGGAAAGTCGTGTTTTATTACCGTTTCAAAAATATTATTTCCTTTTAAAATCGCCGCAAAAACGGGCAGTTCAGGATAGCGATATTTAAGTTCATTGAAATCAATTTCTAAGGACTGCACACGCAGGAAAGCGCCCATGCTGGCCTGAATAACTTTGGGGTTCCAAAGCTCAACCGTCGTCGGTGAACAAAATACGTAAGGTATTGAAAACCAATCAGCTATGCGCAAAATTGTGCCTAAATTTCCCGGGTCTTGGATGCCGTCGAGGTAAAAACTGAACGATTTTTGAATCAAATCGTCGTTATACGGATTTGTCCCGTCAAGAACGGGAGGCGTCCTTTTTTTGGCCACAATCACAACTTTATTGGGCGTTGTGAGGTTAGAAATGTTCTTCAACTCGGCTTCCGACACATTAACTATTTTTGTTTTATGGGGACACAAAACGTTTTGATTTGCAGCAATCCAAGAATCAAGCGCAAAAATTTCGTCAATTTCTATACTTTTGCTCGATAATAATTCGGCGGCGATTTTTTCACCTTCAACGGTAAACAAGCCGAACTCCTCTCGAAACTTTTTCAGTTTCAAGGCTTGCAAATGTTTATTTTTGACTTTTGAAAGCGACATTTATTGGGAATTAAAAATTAAAAATTAGCAATTAAAAATGGGCAAGCGATTTAAAATTATCAGCTGCGACCTCATTTAAGGGCAACATATAAGGCATGAATATTTTCATAAAAAATAAAATAAAAATGGTGAAAAACGGACCCCTCAGTATTTGGCTGATTTTAGGGCTTTTTTTACCGTTTTTTACAGCGTGCAATGTTGAGCAATTTTTGCAGAAAGACCAACACATTGTCCGTAAAAACACGATTGAACTGAAAAATGTTAAAAGCAAACGCATCCAAACGGCACTGAAAACAGAATTGGCAACACTCTATAAACAACGCGATTTGCCCGACCTTTTTGCGGGTCGAAAAAGCAGAAATGGCGCGTGGTATTGGTTCAAAAGCCTAAAAGCAGACAGCTCAACCCACCGTTTACAGCGTTGGCAATACCAAAATTTCAGCCGTCCACCGTCGTTTTATGACGAAAAAGCGACCGCCGCAACCGTTAAAAACATCCGTCAATATCTTCAAAATAGCGGCTATCTGCATCCCGTGGTGGTGTCCGAAAAAAACTTTCGCGGTAAAGAAAAAGGCATGGCCGATGTGAGTTATATCGTTGACCCAGGTCGCCTTTACGTCATCGACAGCGCGCAATTTTACTGCGCAGACACCGCAATTCAGTACCTTTTGAACGACCTTTCGGACAAAACAATCCTCAAACGGGGCGCGCCGCTTGATGCGCGATTGTACGAGCGTGAACGGCAACGCATTACTGAATCATTGAATAACTTAGGCTACGCGCGATTCACTTCAAATTACATTGCGCCGCTTGACGCCGACACGACCGAGGTGCGTTTTGACGCCGACCGAAACCGACAAGTGAACATAAAATTGAGCGTTCAGCGACCAAATGACCCGTTGGCTTTCAAGAAATTTGCGACGGGCGAAGTGGTTGTTTATCCAAAGTTTGACGTGAATCGCGGCGAAACAATCGCTTTCGATTCAATTATTGACGCCAAGATATTTTTTACTTACAAAAAAGGCGACATCGGTCTGCGTGCAGCGGCCCTCAGTAAAGCGATACCTTTGATGCCCAATCAGCCTTACCGAAAAGACGACGCCGACCGTACTTTGCGCCAACTCAACAACTTAGGCATATATCGTTTTGTTAATATAAAGCCAATGATTGAAGATTGCGATTCCAACGCCGTTAATTATAAGGTGTATTTGACGCCGAATAAAAAAATGAGCATCGAAAGCGGTTTGGAAATCAATTGGGCAAATATCGCCAACGCACAAAGTGGTCGATTTGGTCGCGTCGGTTTGGCTTTAGATTTTGGCTTTTCGCACCGCAACGTTTTTGGCGGCGCCGAGCGATTTAATTCCACCATTTCACTGGGTTTAGATTACGGTTTGGGGCAAACGCAAAGCGCTTTTTCGCAGGATTTTAGGTTCCAAAACACGCTAACGACGCCTAAATTCATCAATTTCACGCGCTCTTGGTGGCTCCTAAATCGTTTGCGTTTGGTGAACAATGATTTTTATAACGACCTTCGCGACAACGCTAACAGTGAAATAACGATTGGTTATTCTTATCGAAATTTATTGCCGTTGAATCTCTATCAATTGCAGCAATTTAACCTCAATTTTCGCAATGTTTTGAAGCGCAAAAACAATATTGAGCGCTATATTTTCAATCAATCGGGCGTCGAATTGCAGCTGAGTCGAACCGACCCACAATTGGACAACAATCCACGATTTTTGAAAAGTTTGCAAAAACAATTGCTAACTGGTTTGGCTTTTCGCTCCTTGACCTACGAAAATAGCGGCAAACCAAACAATTTTGGCGAGCAATTTCAATACACTTTTAGCATCGAACAATCAGGTTCCGAATTGTTTCTCGCCGAGCAAATATTCAACGGCGGCAAATCTTACACAGTCCCAACGAATGCGAGTGATTTGGCGTTTTCAAAATTTTGGCGCGGCGAATTTGACGTGCGTTACACCCGACAATTGCTCGCAAAAAGAGCTTTTGCGGCGCGTTTTTCCGTCGGTTTGGCAGCGCCGTTCAGCGGTACTTTCGTGCCTTTTTCTCGACAATTTTCCGTCGGCGGTCCAAACAGTATTCGCGGTTGGTTGGCACAAGACATTGGCCAAGGCGGTTTTATAGATAAGAACAATAAATCATCTATTCCTTTTCAAGCGGGAGACGTCAAAATTGAATTGAATTCAGAATACCGTTTTCCGTTTATTTGGCGCATCGAAAGCGCCCTCTTTTTCGACGCGGGAAATGTCTGGAATTTGAAGGCCGACCCCAAAGTTCCTAAGGGAAATATTGATAAATTTTGGTTCGACCAAATTGCGATTTCAAGCGGTTTCGGCTTGCGACTCGATGTGACGTATGCGCTCATTCGCCTCGATTTTGGCTTCCGCTTGCGCAATCCGTACAAGGACGAATTAAATAATAATTGGATTCCATGGGACAATTATTTTTCAAATGGCAACATCAATCCAAATTTTGCTTTGGGTTTTCCGTTTTAGAGGACCCCTCAGTATTTTAGCTACGAATTGCTATTTTATCCATGGATTTAACGGATTTACAAATTCTCTAATAAAATGGTTTTCAGTCGCTTGCAAATTTCAAATTCTTAATTTTTAATTTTTAATTTCCAAAGAATGTTTGACGAAATAATTAACGAATTGAAAGGGACAAATACGCGCTTGGTAGCCGTGTCCAAAACGAAACCGAATGCGCAATTAATGGTCTTGTACGACAAAGGACAGCGCGTTTTTGGCGAGAATTATGTGCAAGAATTGGTCGATAAAAACGCCTCAATGCCGACCGATATTGAATGGCATTTCATCGGGCATTTGCAGTCAAATAAAGTGAAATACATTGCGCCTTTTGTTGCGATGATTCACTCGATTGACTCTTTCAAATTATTGCAAGAAGTTAATAAACAAGCCATTAAACATAATAAAATTATAAAATGTTTGTTGCAGTTTCACATTGCGGAAGAAGAGACCAAATTTGGCTTCGATACTGAGGGGTCCCTTTTGATGCTCGAAAGTGCGGCATTTAAAGACTTAAAAAACGTTGAATTATGCGGCGTTATGGGCATGGCAACTTTTACCGAAAACAAAGGACAAGTTAAAAGAGAATTCCAAGCGTTGAAAGGCATTTTTGACACTTTGAAAACCCATTATTTTGCCGATAATGGCGGATTTAAAGACATTTCAATGGGCATGAGCGACGATTACAAATTAGCAATCGCGGAAGGCTCAACGGTGGTGCGCATTGGGAGTTTGATTTTTGGAAAACGATAAATCTTAACGTCGGCGAGGTTTTGAACCTAATGTCGTCAACTTA
>JAYUKJ010000128.1:0-5446 GCA_043764555.1 Saprospiraceae bacterium | reverse complement strand
AATCTGAAAATCTGTTCATTCAGCAATTGCAAAAACAGCAACAATACAGTCATTCAAGGTCTGAAATGCTCAATGAGAAATCGCTGTTCAATTTCGTTGCCCCGATGCTTTTTCACATTCGTCAGTCCTGTGAAGCCGTTTATAACTTAAACGGAACGCAATACAACTACCCTATCAAAACATCTATCAACGATATACCCATCGAAACAAACGTTGATTGGCTCATTTACAAAGGCTATGAACATGATTTAGAACCTTTGTTTATCCTCGAAGCCAATTGGCGACGACCCGCAAGCATCAACGACGACCGCGTCGCTTTGGCAAAAATGTTAGCCGTGATGCACCTTTTTCCAGAATTATCGGTACTTTATGGTGGCTATTTTTGGAGTTCTTCCAGCTTTCATTTTTGTTTATTACAACGACAAGCAGACCACTCTTTTGTGTTCCACAGTGATAATGGCTTCACGACAAATAGTGAAGTTGGTAAAATTTATAAATCCTTTAAATATCTCTTATCTTTAAATTCTAAAACAGATAACTGATTGCAAATTACGTTCGGGAAACTTTAAACGTTTCCCGAACGTTTTTTTTGCCTAAAAAGGGCGTTTATACTGAGGGGTCCCCTTTAAACATATTTTAGTAACTATTTTATAGATTAACATTCCCGAAGGGAATATATGTTTATAGGAAAATCAAATAACGTTTTACGTAATCCCGAAGGGATTGTATGTAAATATAGTGCGATTTTACATATAATCCCTTCGGGATTGAGGCTCATTTTCACATAAATTCCTATAAACATATATTCCCTTCGGGAATTAATAATTCTAAAAATCAATGATTCATAATACTCGGTTTTGGCACAATACAATCCGTTGAACAAGCAGCAGCCGATGTTGTAATTGTCGTCGCCGTCGAATTGGCATCCGTACACGCACCACTGTTGTTCACTACTGCCGCGGTATTGTTGATTATTGACGGCGTTTGCAAACGTAAAATTCAATGTCGTTGTCGTATTCGCAATATCCGTCCATGATGCGCCGCCATTTATTGAGGTTTGCCATTTTACGACATTCCCCGTTTTTCCCATTAAAGTAATGATGCCACTATTTGTCGTGTTGCACAATGCGCCACCTGCGAAATTTGTTATACCGCCGACTGAGGCGATTGGACATTCTACAACGTCCGAAACAGTAATGGAAACCGTTTTTGTCGCACAATACTGAGGGGTCCCGTTGTCGCATACTTTTACTTCTATTTCGTAAATACTATTGCCATCGGCATCCGTTGGCGTTTCAAAATCGGGACTTGTGATGAAAGTTACGATGCCCGTGATTGGGTCAATATTAAATTTAGCATTGTCCACACCGCCCGTTTCAAAAGAATAAGTCGGCGCTTGTCCCACATTTGGGTCGGTAGATGTTGCTGTATAAACGGGTGTTGTGGTGGATACATTTTCAGGCGTTGTTGCCGTTCCTGCTGATGTCATGGTTGGCGCAAGATTGCAAATTGGCGCAGTCAAAACGACTGGATTTGATGTATAAGCGACTTCGCAAGTTGATGTGTTATCCTTTACTTTTACGGTATATGAACCCGCTACCAAACCCGCGAACGTGTTAGATACTTGCCAAGTTGCACCATTGTTGATAGAATATTGCAAATTTGAACCATTCGCTGTGACACTAATTGTGCCATCGTTAAGCGCAGGACAGCTTGATACTGAGGGGTCCCCTTTTAGAACGCTCGAAATCGTTGGCGAGGCTGGTTGAGCGTTGATGATTGTCGCCGTAGCCGTTGATATACAATTAGTTGCATTGTCTTTGACCCTCACTTGGTACGTCCCTGTGGCAAGAGGATTTGATGTTGCCGTTGCTTGGAAAGTCGTCCCATTATCAAAACTATACGTGACATTATTTGCGGGAGCTGTAACGGTGATTGTACCCGTTGCAACCGCACACGTTGGTTGAGAAACCGTTGTGGTTGGTGCGGCGGGTGCTGTATTTATCGTCACCGTTACTGCCACCGAAACGGGGCTGTAACAATTCGCAATGGCATCAAAATAATACGCATAATACGTTCCCGCCGTCGCTAATACTGAGGGGGTCGCTACGGAATCCGTTGCCATTGGATTTGTTGAGACGGTGTGCCAACGAAGTCTTGCGCCGTTTGGAATTGTACCTGCATGAAGGCTGTTTAAATCAACCGTTGTTATCGGACAAGTATTGGATAAAGTCGTACCACTCAAAGTTGGGGCTGTTGTTCCAGCTACACAAGTACCTGTAACGGTCACATTCGTCATACAAGACGCCGTTGCATTAGGCGAATTAATGGTAATTGGATAAACACCTACGGGACCTTCTCCATTGTATTCAACGGGAATGGTGATGCTCGTCTGACCTGCGGTTAAAACAACATTTGTTAAGCCGCCCGAAAAACCCGTTCCCGTTACTGTAAAATTGGTCGTTCCCGCCACAACACCCGTCAAAGGAATCGTCACACTACCCGATTGCAAGCTGTTGTCGCCAATAAAAGAACCATTAACAACGGCTGAACCACACGTAAAAGCAAACGAACTCGCGGGCGGTGATAGTAAAACATCTACACCCGCCTCACATGTACCGACAGCATTTGTGCCCGTAATCGGCAACAGTTTTGTGCCGCCCGTGCCTGTTCCATCATAAGTAATGGGGATAACGATGGTATTTGTACCCAAACTTAAAGTTTGCGTTACAGAACCTGTAAAACCATTGCTTGATACGCTAATAGTTGTCGGAATAGCCAGAGCATTGAGCAAAGTAACGGTCAATGTACCCGTTTGTCCGCCTGTTCCGTTGGCGATAAAAACACCCGTGTAAGTCGCTGCACCACAACTGAATTGATAAGCAGCACACATCTTAATCGGGAAGGCATTAGAAAGATTCGCACACGTTCCACCGATAGCGGAAAGGTTTGTTCCTACGTTCAAATTGGGGGAAGTGTCACTGAAATTGACGGCATAAGCGGCGTAATCGCCAATTGCAACGCCCGTAAAAGGCAAAGCCGCGACGTGGTATTTGATAACACCATTGGCATCTACTAAGATATATTGCGTTGAATAACCCGTGTAAGTGCTTTGACTATTGACGGAAAATGAAACAGATTGCCCTAATAAATAATCACAGCCATCAAGCGCAGGGTCTTTGACCATAACGTTCGCCGAACACGTGCCAGAGGCATTGCTTGACGTAACAGACACCGCATGAACACCCGCCGAACCCGTTCCATCGTAAACAACAGGAATGGCGACAAAGCGTTGAGAATCTTGTAAAACGGTTGTCAATGTCCCCGTGAAACCATTGCCCGAAACGGCAAAAGTTGCGCTTCCTGCACTTGCATTACTGAGGGGTATGACCAAAGTTCCATTTTGAGATGTGCCATTAGCTGTAAAACTATTGGCAGTATTGTAATTCGCGCAAGCGAAATCGAATAAAGCTTGAACCGAGATAGCAGTCGCGCACGTTCCCGTTGCTTGGCTTGAGGTAACGGTAAGCGCATGACTGCCGACTGCACCCGAACCATCGTAATTGATGGGCATTGTTACCGATGTTTGTCCCGCCACAACCGAACCCGTGTAATTACCTGTAAAACCATTGCCACTTACCGCAAAACTCACTTGTCCTGCCGTTTGGGTTGTAAAACCGACGGTCATAAAACCCGTTTGTGCCGCACCACTTGCTTTGAATGTGCCGAGAATGGACGCCGTTGCCGCGCAATTAAACGTGATTGCACCAAAAGTCGAAGCGGCGGTAACGGTTGCCGAAGGCGTACACGTTCCTGTACCCGAACTTGATGTTATACTGAGGGGTCTTGCGCCTGCTGCGCCCGAACCGTCATACGTTATTGGAATCGTAACTTGCGTTTGATTGTTGGTTAAAGTAGTGGTCAATGTTCCCGTGATGCCCGTCCCCATTACGTTAATGGTGATTAAACCTGCCACTGCACCCGTGATTGGAACGGTGACGAAGCCGCTTTGTCCCGTCGTTGCGTTGGCAATAAAACTACCGACGACGGAAGCAGTGCCGCAATTGAACGCAAATGACCCGCCTGCTACTGCAACAGGAATGTTTAAAGCGCACGTTCCTGTGCCTTGCGGCGACGTGATTGTAACGAGATGATTGCCTGCTGCACCCGAACCATTGTAGGTTATGGGGAAAGTGACGGACGTTTGCCCCGCCGTTAATGTCGTTGTTGTTGAACCCGAAAAACCACCGCCTGAAACGGCAAAAGAAGCCTGTCCGACGGTCGCACTACTGAGGGGTATCGTGATTGTTCCCGTTTGCCCTGTGATGGCGTTAGCCGTAAATGTACCCGTTGTGGAAGCCGTTCCGCAATTGAAAGCGAAAGAAGACAACTGAGGAGTAACGGATACTGAGGGGGTACACGCGCCTGTTCCTTGCGAAGACGTTACGGTTAACGTTCTTGCACCCGCCGCGCCCGTTCCATCATAAGTAATGGGAATGGAAACCGACGTTTGTCCTGCGGCAATATTTGTGGTGACTGAACCCGTGAAACCCGTTCCTGTTACATTAAAAGTAGCTGCACCCGACGTTGCACCCGTGATGGGTACGTTTAAAGTACCCGTTTGTCCTGCAATAGTATTGGCTGTAAATGTACCCAAAGCCGATGCTGTTCCGCAATTGAAAGCAAAACTTGCTACGGGGCGCACGGCATTGTAAAATCTTATATTGAAACCATCGTAAGTGTAAGCACCTAAAGCACTGACATTGGTCGTTAAAGCTAATTTGTAATTTGTATTAGGTAGTAAATTTGTCCACGCGGGATTGAAGGTAGAGGAAGTACCATCGTTGGCTATATTCGCGGGTAAAATACCTGATGTACAAGATACATCAGCCATCGTAAAGAGTTTATAAGTTCTTGATGCGGCAATCGCTTGAGATACTGCCGTTATACCTGTTGGGTTGCCTTTAATCTGCATTTCTTGCATCGCGGCTACTTGCCCGTTTGCATCGGTTGTAACTGTGGCATAGACAGTAAACGTCCCTGCCGCATTTGTTAAAGCTGGCGCATAATAGTTCCAAACTTTCCCGATACCCGCTTGTGCGGCGGCTTTATTGGCGTATTGTTTTATACCACTACACGTTGCCGATGCACACGAACCACAGGCTTGCGCGGATAGGTTGAATGTGCCAACACAAGTTAGTATGAAGCTAATTGCGATGAGCTTCAAGTCGACAGCTTTGAACGTATGGCTAAAAGCGGTTAGCTGATAGCTGATGGCTAAAAGCCGACTATTTATGTATAAAGATGTCATGCTATTTTAGTTTTTGATTTATCTGCTTAAAAACAGTAAGGAACATGAAATAAATAAAAGCGTGATTTCCTTTTTAACACATAGGCACATAGAACACATAGATTTTATACATAAAACGCTTTAAGACATATCTTT
>JAYUKJ010000127.1:0-1587 GCA_043764555.1 Saprospiraceae bacterium | reverse complement strand
TCACTCAACAAAGACACCATTCTTTTTTGGGACGAACCCGAAACGAATTTGAATCCGAAATACATTAAAATCGTCGCTAAATTCCTTCAAGTGTTGGCTAAACATGGCGTGCAGATTTTTGTGGCGACGCATGATTATTTGTTCACTTATTTGCTGTCCTTGTCTGCCGAATATCCTAAACCCGATACGCCGCCGATGCGTTTTTTCTCTTTGTCGAAAGGGGAAAATGGGACAGAAATTGAACACGCTGATACAATTCATGGCTTAACAAATAATGCTATTTTAGACGAATATTCAGCTTATGGAGAGTTAATGCTTAATGCTCAAATCGAAAAATTACAAAACGCATGAATAATCAACCCTATGAAGAAAGCCGTTTAATTTTTCAATTCAACGATGATTGGACAGACATTATTGAATTTGATAAGGATATTGAGATACGAAAATGCTCACATTTGGCAAGTCTCATTGATTTTATTGGCGTCTTTCAAAATGACAATTTATGGCTCATTGAAGTCAAAAATGCAAGCGGTTACATGACTGAAAATTGGGAAAAACTTAAAGGCTCTGACCCGATTTTAGCGAAAACGATTGCTGTAAATATGAAAGATGCCCTCGCGCTCATAGTTGGGCGTGGGCATACTTCCGCCAATAATAAAGCGTATTGGGAACGTATTAGTAAAATGCTAACGCATAATACCAAGCCTATCAATGTTTTATTGTGGTTGGAAATGGATTCTCTACCACGACCACAACTTAACATCATTTTGAGTACAATGAGAAATCAACTCTCTCGGAAATTGAATTGGCTAACGCCGAATGTTTTTATTTGGGATATACATACGCTTGAAAATAGCGACCAATTAAAAACGCTCAACGACTTTTTAGTGGTGAAAAAGAAAATCTGAAAGCTGCTACCAAGCGGCTTTTTTATTTTTGAAAAGAAAATTTTAGGAAAAATCAACCCCCTCAGTATCTTACCCTCAAAATCGGCTATTTCGCCAAATATAAACTAAACAACAGGATGGAAGGACAACCGCTCAACCCACTTTGGTACAAAGATGCCATTATTTATTTTCTGAATGTCAAGTCCTTTTTCGATGCCAACAACGATGGCTCGGGCGACTTCGCGGGATTGATGGAAAAACTCGATTATCTCGAAGATTTGGGCGTTAATTGCTTGTCTTTGATGCCTTTTTTCGACTCACCGTTTAAAGACGACGGCTATGACATTGCCGATTATCGGAAAATTCACCCCGATTTTGGGACGATGGAACAGTTCCAAAAACTGCTTGATGAAGCCCATAAACGCGGGATGCGCGTGGTGTTTGACTTGATTTTAAATCACACTTCGACGAAGCACGAGTGGTTTCAACGGGCGCGAAAAAGCGACCCCCTCAGTACCGAGCGCAATTTTTATATTTGGTCGGACAATCCCGAAAAATTCAGCGAAGCCGAAATTTTATTCAAGGATTACGAAGCCTCAAATTGGACGTGGGACAATGAGGCAAAAGCCTATTATTTCCACCGCTTTTTCGCGCATCAAGCCGATTTGAACTTCGATAATGACGCCGTTCGAGAGAGATC
>JAYUKJ010000126.1:0-20451 GCA_043764555.1 Saprospiraceae bacterium | reverse complement strand
CCTCAGTATAAAAGCAGTTTTTTGTGCCAAAATGGGCAAAAACTGGTTTTATACTGAGGGGTCCCCTTTTTTCACTCTTCACTTATAATTTTTCACTTTTCGTTTTTCACTTTTCACTTTTCACTTTTCTTATCTCGTTTTCAAGGTGACTAAAGTTAGAACAGCCAACAAGATACCGATAATCCAAAAGCGCGTAACTAAGCGAGATTCGGGAATGCCTTTTTTCTGAAAATGATGGTGGAGCGGCGACATTAGAAAAACGCGTTTCCCTTCGCCGTAGCGTTTTTTAGTGTATTTAAAATAGCCCACTTGAATGATGACCGATAGGTTCTCAGCAACGAAAATGCCGCATAAAATCGGAATCAACAATTCTTTACGTATTAAAATTGCAAATACTGCGATAATACTGCCGAGTGTCAAACTTCCCGTATCGCCCATAAATACTTGCGCGGGATAGGTGTTGTACCAAACAAAGCCGATGCAAGCGGCAAAGAAACAGGCAGCAAAAATCACCATTTCGGAGGAGTTTGGAATAAACAAAATGTTTAAATAATCCGCAAAAATGGAGTTACCCGTTGCGTAAGCAAAAAGCGCAAGCGTGGCGCCGATGATGGCCGATGTACCCGCCGCGAGCCCGTCGATGCCATCGGTTAGATTCGCCGCGTTTGAAACGGCAGTGACTATGAGAATGACGAGGATGATGTAAACGAGTGTCGTCGCTTTTTTGCTGGCGTCCGCGCCGATGATGGGTTTCAAAAATTTGCTGTAATCCAACTCGTTATTTTTGTAAAAAGGCACGTTTGTGAGCGGTGCCTTGGCGTAAACCATCTCTTTCACCCTACCGCCACCGCGCGCCACATCGGGAATAAAAACGGTCTTAGTGATTGTGTAACCATTCAATTCCGCGGTTTTTCGGTCCATCCGCACCACCACGTCATTGTTGTAAAGAATAACCAAAGCGACCATCAAACCGAGCGTTATTTGCCCAATTACCTTGAAAATACCCGGTAATCCCTTTTTATCTTTCTTAAAAACTTTGATGTAATCGTCCAAAAAGCCGACGCCACCCATCCAAACGGTCGCCAAAAGCAGGAGCTGAATATAGACATTATCGAGCCGACAAAAAAGTAGCGTCGGGACGATTATCGCCAAAATGATGATGATACCGCCCATTGTTGGCGTGCCTTGTTTTTGTTTTTGCCCATCGAGACCCAAATCACGAATGGATTCGCCGACTTGAAGTTTTTGTAGATGCGCGATGATGCGGCGTCCAAAAATGAGCGCAATAAAGAGTGATAAGACAATCGCCGCCGCCGCCCGAAACGAGACGTAGCGAAATAAGCCCGCACCCGGGAAATCATAGTATTTGTCGAGCCATTCGAAGAGATAATACAGCATAGTAAATTGTTTGAAATGCGAGTAGTTGAAGATAATAGATGCTTCTTAGAGCGCCAAATTTAGACAAAATGAGCTATTTCCCGATTTCGGAAGGTTTATTTTTTCCACATTTGATTATTTTAAAAAACAGGTCGTTAAAGATTTTCATGGTTATCCAAAAGGGACCCCTCAGTATATTTTGCTTTTTCAGGTAAAATCAACATTTTATCACAGTTTTTGTAAGCCTTTTCAGGCTTGCTAAGACGTCCTCAGCGGACTTTTTCAAGGATGCAAAGATTCCAAGTTTCTCAGTTGGACTACGCCAAATTGAAAACGCGAATGGGGCAGATTGAACATATCGCCACAGATTTTTCTTTAAAATCCGCGTCAATCCGTTCAATCTACCCCATTCACATTTTTTCTATTATTTTATATTTTAACGTATAATAACGAGCTTACCAATGCCTTTCTTGAATAAATCATTGGTTGTATCGCCTTCAAAGCCTTCAAAAGATTTACCGTCTTTACCTTTCGCAATGATGCGGTAGAGATAGACGCCGTTTGCCAATTGATTGCCGTATTCGTCGTGTCCGTCCCATGCGTAATCCGTTTTATGGGTGCCAATTTTGAGGGTGCCAATGTCGTCTTGCGTGATTTCACGAACGACTTTTCCCGAGATTGTCATGATTTGAATGCGAAAATACTGCGGGGGTGTTTCGCCCGTCAAGGTGTAAACGAATTGCGTCCGTGTGGAGAACGGATTTGGATAGTTCAACACATTAGAAATAGATGATTTCGTAATAACTTTAAAACTAACCGAATAGTCCACATCACCCGCCGCGTTGCCCGACATATCTTTTCCTCTGACGGTCAATTGGTACGTGCCATCTTCGGTAAAAATAGGTTTGAACTCAATCGACGCTTTGTTTTGATTAACGGCATTTGCCGCCGAAAAACGAACATTCATATTGGGGTCATTGAACGCAATCGCTTTTTTTGAGCCATTCGGATATTGCAAACTCATGGACAAAACGGACGTATCAGTGAGCCTCAAAAATGAATTGTCATCGACCAAACTAACGGAAATAGTAGGCTTTGGAGAAACAATACCATTCGGCACAATGCGTGAGCCGTCGATGTAAACATCCAACAAAGGTCTTTTTTTATCCCTCAAAACGAGGAAGGACTTTTGTAAAAAATTGTTAAAAGTGTTTGATTCGGGCTGAATACTGCGTGGATTTACCGTAAATTCGAGATTATACGGGCCTATCCACGTTTTAGAATCAAACACAATTGGGACGCTAAAATTGGCATTTTTACTGAGGGGTCCCATTTTTTTGCCCGTCGAAGTTTCGTTGTTAGATTGGTCACGCACCGTCCACTGAACGGTCACGCTGTCCGCATCAATCTCGCCGACGTTTTCAACCGCTACGTTCATGCTCAATTTTTCGCCTTGCTGCATCGTGTCTTTTGAAAAACTAAAAGCAAGGTTCGGATTGACCGCCAAATCGGGTAAACCACGGTACAAAACGCGCCAAGACAACAATTGCGGACTTGTTCGTTGAATAGAATCTTTGGCATTGAAACGCAATTTTACGAAGGGATACTCCTTCGCATCGATGGTACTGAGGGGTGTATTGGCGCGAACGTTCGACATCAAAACGGTTTCAATACCTTTTTCTGCAGTCGTCATACCAATGACATCAAAGCCGAGCGTGTCGCCTTGCCCCGCCGTTTTTTCTGCTAAATAATTGATTTCCAACGCTTTCCATTCTGCGACGGGTCCAAATGGTTTTGTTTCCATCGCGCCTCGGTTCCAACGGTTGGCCATCGAATAGAATAAAGGAGCGCCATCACGCCATTGTTCTCCTCGATTTTCAGCAATTGCCCCTTTTCCTTTTTGGTACGCAAAGGAGTAAGGCTTCGAACCGACTGTTGCCAATTCACGCACGCGTTTTGCGCCCGCCGCTTCGAGCATTTGGAAAATATTGGTGCCAAGTGTTGTTGAGTCCGCCGCCCATCTATCTGGGAAATAATTGGCTGTTTCTACTTGTTGAACCGTGAAAATTTGGACAAAACTTTTTTCAGGAATGTAGTTTAAAAAATCTATTAAACCTTTTCGTCCCGTTTTTGCGGCAGCATCGCCCGTGTTGAAAACAAAACTGTTGATGTTCCAACCTTGTGGATGGAAAATACCGTAAGGCTCCGTGCCGGGTCTGTTGCGGCGCCATGAAATGCCCGTAGGTTCATCAAAAACGGTTACGTAAACTGAACCAATTTCACCGAGTGGGAAACTCCAATTTCGTCCCGTATAATTTTCATCGTTGACCAAGAAAACGGGTATAAAAGTGGGTGAAACATTGGCATAAGGATAACGAATCTCCACCGTTTTAATATCGGTCGAAAAAGCAAATTTTCGGTCGTCATTGTTTAGAACGAGTGTCGTATAGTCATTTTTCAAAAACTGATAATAATGCGATTGCCCCCAGCCTTCTTGGTCTTTAATGTAAGTAAATGAGCGTGGTTGCCAAGCAAAACCGACTTGTGGCGATGTGCTGTCCACCGAAATCCGCCAATAATAGACGCCACTGTCGCGCCAAGTGACGTTCGGCGCCCATTTTATAACGCCACCGCTTTGATTGATAATTGTCCGTTGTTTGAAAGCGCTGTTGAAGCGTTCAGTTGTGTCAATTTCCATGACGTAATTCTGCGCTTTTGCCAAAGCATTTGACGTGGAGGCTTTCAAAACGACGCCCGTTTTGCCCACAATCGCGAAATCTGATGGATAAATAGGGCGCGCGTTGTTGTCCAAAATATAGAACGGAATGCCCAATTCGCCCGTCGAAACGCGAATTTCATTGTTCGATTCAGCACCCGCCGACGGCAATTCAGCGATTTCATTGTCCGCATCCACGCGTATGTGTAAGCGGTTTTGACCCGCGACGACCACTTTGGTTGGCATCGCCAAACGGACGTTAAAAGTCGTCCTATACTGAGGGGTCTTCATTCTGATTGATTTCAAATCATAAATCAAACCGTTTGGCAATTGTTGACGGAACAGGACGTTCATGGAGTCTGTTCTACTCGCTGTTCCGATATTAACGATGTCAACTGCGACATTGAAGCTGTCAAGTTGCGCATTTAGAACATTTGGCTCAAATTTTACGTTTTTTTCATCTGATAAATAATCGGCACCCAATCCGACATTGTAACGCAAAGCGGGGTCGCCGTTGATAACAAATTCTTGAACGACTGATTTTAAGCCTTCGTCATTTATCGTGGCGTACTTGCTAATGGTTTTTTTGACAATATTTCCAAGTGACTCACCATACAAATCTTCGCCCAAATTGGTGTATAAATCAGAAGCAAAAATATTGAGCGAATGCAGAAACGACGTTCCTGTTGTGCCAATAAAAGCGCTGGTTCCTTTGTCAGCATAAAAGACAAAATTTTCACCAATGCTCGGAAAACTTAGATGCATATTGGCGGCCGAGCAACCAAGCGCCATGAAAACGGGATATTTCCCTTTGTTTTTCATGCGGTCTGGCACGTTGATGTCGAAATCTAAAATTGATGGAGAAGAGTGACCATAAAATGATGTTAAAGAGACACCCGCGTTTAAGCGGTCAAAAATTTGGTCATTTTGCGCGGTCTGAACGGGGTCGAGATTGCTTTTACCAAACGTGGTGACCTTAGCGCCGAATTTACTATTTTCAATAATATTCTTAAAACCATTCATATTGGCCGCAATAGCAGGAATTTCGCCCGCGCCACCACCGCTTAAATGCATCATATTTTTAAACCATTCCCGCTTATCAAGGCTTTGCGGAGCGGTTTGTTGAATACTTTCGTATTCTTTCACTTTATTCAAATAAGTTTTCAATTCAGCCGTATTCGTCAAGGCAATGCGCCCGATGGAAATAACGGGTTCATCAGATTTTTGCGTCGCTGCCAATAAAATATCCGAGCCTGGATAGCCCCAAGTTGGCACGTCAAAAGTCCGATTGTCGGTGTCTTGCATATTTATTTTAGTGTTTCCTGAACGGTATTCTCGCCCTTTACCAACTATGACAATGTAACGCGGATTTGCCCAATTGCGCTTAATATAGTGCGAAAAATTGCGAATACTGAGGGGGTGCCGCGCGACACCGTAACCAAATTGATAGTACAATTGCTCGACATCCACGACCTTAGTCTTGAAACTTCCACCAGCCGCCGAAGCGCGATAATCAGCATACTCCTTCATATTATTGCTCGCGTCACTGATGTGTCGGCTGCTGCTGATGAGGATATAATCGCCACCATCGGTTCTCAAATCCACGAAAGGTTGTGGCTTCAAAACGGCTGTCGTCGGTGCTGTGGCGGCTATGAGAATAAAATTACAGTCTGATACTGAGGGGGGTAAAGCGACGGTCACTTTAGCGCCACTGAGCGTCGTGGTCATGCGCCAATTATTGGTCAAATCGTACAAAATAGGCGCGACACCGCCTGCATTAAAATTATCAATTTCAAGATATTTAACGCTTTCGGATGCCGAAATCGAAAACTCAAAACTGTTTTTATTGTCGAAATTGAATGCCCGTGCGTAGCGTAGGCTCGCAATTCCGACTGAATTGTAATCCGTTGCATCCGACTCTCCTTTCAAACTGAGTGTAACGGTAGCGGTGACTTTATCAGCCGTTAGATTAATTGTCCGCGTACGAACACCATAGTGATACGTGGTGTCGCGCCCAACTTCCACATCATTTACTTTTATGGTTGTTTGATGACTGCCTGCATCACCTGTCCAACGGATGTAGGCTTGGGCAGCCTGTCCATCGACTTTAAATTTGGTGGTTAATGGTATCGAGCGACTTATTGAGTAATAAGAACCCAAGCCTTCTCCATTCACAAATTCGGGCAAATAAACACCGACACCTGCACCTTGAAGCGTTTCAGGTTTGGTACTTTGTTCAGCACCGACAAATTTTTCGGTGTGCCAAAACCACGCTTCTTTGGCGGGAAGATTGGTCAACGCGTTGGCTTGAACATTCGTCCGTTTGTTGACGCCCGTTGTGTTCCACGTCAAAAAATACGTTAATGTGTCATTATAGACGCTGGCTTCGGGGTTCAGCATCGCAGCGGCACCTTTTGGAAAGAGCAAGGAGTCCACATCACTGCGGTGTTTGTGTCCGTAGAATTCTATGAAATCCGCGCCGCCAAACGCCATGCTTGTGGACGTGTAAATCGGAATTTCACGCCCCATGACGAAGACCTGAAAGCGCTCGCCCGCAACGGAAGTCGGCACGCCCGCCGCCGTCAAAGTGGCTGTTGACAACCGATAGACGCCGTCCGCCGAAATGGGGATGCGGAAATAGGTTTTTGAGTAATCAATCCATTCGTTGCCAAATAGAGAATCACGTCCGATGGTCATTTGGGCATTGGCGGCAAAAGACAGACCGACGCACAGGGGTAGCAAAAATTTTAATAAAATCTTCATGTCGTAGGAACCTAAGATTTAGTTATAGAATGAAATTTGGGAAAACGTTTAATCAGTGGGCAAATGTAAAATTAAATTTTGACGTGTGGAAAACTTTAACTAAAACCGTATTATGCGGTCGCAATTTTTTAAACATTAGAATAATGCATAAAATGAATTTTTCGCTTACATATCGGCGGTCTTCCATCAATTATCTACGTTTTGGCTCGGGCAACCGATGCCTCATTTGCTTTCATGGCTTCGGCGACCGTGCGGTAATTTGGCACCATTTGGACAAACAATTGGGCAAAAAATTCACCATTATTGCCATTGATTTACCTTTTCATGGACACACTGATTGGCATGAAAAAAAGATGCAAAGTCTTGATTTTGGCGCAATTATAAATGACATTTTAAAAATAGAAGGTGTCGAAAAATGCTCATTAGCGGGTTTTAGTTTCGGTGCGCGGATTGTTGAAAAGCTGCTCTTTTCGCACGGCGATTTGATTGAAAATATCTTCCTTTTCGCACCCGATGGCTTTGGAACAAAAGGCATAAAAAACGCGACGGTATGCCCCATTTGGCTGCGGCGTTTTGCCCATTTTTTATTACAAAAGCCTGAAAAAATTATTCATTTGGTCAACTGGCTGTATCAAAAAAAACTTGTTGCCAAATCTGTCCAATGGTTTTTTTCTCAAAATATCAGTCAACCTAAGCGCCGCGAACGTCTATTTTTCTACTGGTTAAACTTAGACGATTTTGAAGTGAAACAGTCCGTTTTTAAGAAAAAACTCCAAGAAACACGCATCAATACGCATATTTTTCTCGGCAAACACGACGACATCACCCCCCTCAGTATTGGCGCGTTTTTGACCGCTGATGCGCCCAATGTTCAGCTCCACGTTGTTGACAGTGACCATCAGATTTTGGGACATCTGCCCGATTTTGATGTCTAAAATCCTATTGGACGCGTTTTAAAGCCTAAAAATAGTCAAAATACTGAGGGGTCCCCTTTTTTTATATAAAGGCGTTTTTTTCCGAAAAAGTGAAGCCGCAACGCGTTAAATCGTTGCGGCTTCGCTTTTTATTTTCAATTTTTCTTACATCCCAAACTTTTTAGCGCGCAATTCTTGCAAAAAGCGCAATAATTCACCCTCATCGTGGAACAAAACTTCACGTGGTTTTGAACCTTCGTTCGGTCCAACGATGCCAAGATGTTCCAATTGGTCCATAATTCGGCCCGCGCGGTTGTAACCTAATTTCAATCGACGCTGAATCATCGACGTAGAACCATGCTGATTTTGAACGACGAGACGTGCCGCATCTTCCAACATATCATCCAAATCATTAACATCAACAGCGCCGACTTTGCCCGCCGCCGCGACGTCGTCATTGGAGAATTCAGGTAAAAAGTAAGGCGTTGCGTAGCCGGGTTGGTCGTGAATAAAATTAATCACGCGCTCCACTTCGGGCGTATCAACGAAAGCACATTGCAAACGCACGATGTCCGAACCCGCCGTCATGAGCATATCGCCGCGACCGATGAGCTGGTCGGCGCCGTTTGTGTCCAAAATCGTCCGCGAATCCACTTTCGACGCCACTTTGAACGCCACGCGCGCGGGGAAATTGGCTTTAATAACGCCCGTAATAATGTTAACCGAAGGGCGTTGCGTCGCAATAATCAAGTGAATACCGACCGCACGGGCAAGCTGCGCGAGGCGGCCAATCGGCAATTCGACCTCTTTGCCCGCCGTCATAATCAAGTCCGCAAATTCGTCAATAACCAAGACGATAAACGGTAAAAACTTATGTCCTTTTTCGGGATTTAAGCGCCGTCCGACGAATTTTTCGTTGTATTCTTTAATATTTCGCGCTTGCGCTTTTTTCAATAAATCGTAGCGTTGTTCCATCTCAATGACCAACGAATTGAGCGTTTTGACGACCTGCGATGTGTCCGTAATAATCGGTTCCAACTGGTCGGGTAGGTATGCAAGAAAATGGTTGTCAATTTTTCCGTAAGGCGACAACTCCACTTTTTTAGGGTCAATCAAGACCAATTTGAGTTGCGAAGGGTGTTTTTTATACAAAAGCGAGCATAAAATCGTATTGATACCCACCGATTTACCCTGCCCTGTCGCACCCGCAATCAGCAAATGCGGCATCTTCGCCAAGTCAACCACAAAGACTTCGTTGGAAATCGTTTTGCCCAAAGCAATTGGCAAATCCATGTCCGTCCGCTTGAAACGCTCGTGACCCAAGACTTCGCGAAGCGATACAATTTGTTTACTTTTATTCGGCACTTCAATACCAATCGTGCCACGCCCAGGAATCGGCGCGATAATCCGAATGCCCAAAGCCGCGAGACTCAAAGCAATGTCGTCTTCCAAGTTTTTAATGCGTGAAATTCTTACGCCCGGCGCGGGAACAATTTCGTAAAGCGTCACCGTCGGCCCAATTGTCGCGCGGATTTTGGTGATTTCTATCTTATAATTGAGCAAAGTCTCAATAATTTGGTCTTTGTTGGACTCCAATTCGCTGCGGTCAATTTCGACTTTTTGGTCTTCGTAATTGTCCAAAAGCATCAAAACGGGATGCTCATAACCCGACAAATCGAGCGTCGGGTCGTAAGGTGTCGAGATGTCGCCGAGTGGTTTATCGCCAAACAGCTCGCCTTGAACGCCCAATCTTTTCGGTTCAGCCGCCAAATCCGCCAAAATACCTTCGGGTACTGAGGGGGGTGTTTCAGAAATTTCTAAAGCGGCATCGCCAATTTTCAAACTCGTGCTGCGCGTCGGCGTTGACTTTTCGACGGGTGCCAAATCATCATCATCGAGCGACAAAGTGTTCGTTTTTGCGGGTGGTAAAGTGACCGCCGCGGGCAAGTCGAGCGCTTCTTCGATGGCCGTCCGCTCGCCCGCTTTCAGAGGTGCGAGGCTCACGTCTTCGTTTTCATCGAAGGTTTTTTCTTCGAAAGATGTGTCAAAGCTGCCGTCTTTCACGCGTTTTTCCTTTGGCATCGATGCCAATTTGCGCACACTTTCCGTCGGACTGAATGTGGCATTGCGGTAGCGGTCGTCCCAAATTGAGAGAATGGCGGCGCGGAATTGTCCCCACGCTGTTTCAAGTGTCAGGCCTCTGAGTTCAGGATTGTACGTCCAAATGACTAAGAAAATGAGGATTAAAATGATGAGCAAAAGCGTGCCGAGCGTGCCGACAAAATTGATGAGCCACGCGCTCACTTCGCGCCCAAAACCGCCACCCCACGGAAAATTTGACAATTGAAAAACAAAACCAAGTAGAATCGACGTGCCAACCATCCAAATCATCGACGTCCGAAAACGATTGCTAAAACGGTTCAACGGTACATCGTTTATGATGCCTAAACCGTATTGAAACAGCAGATAAATGATGAAAAACGACGGCAAACCGAACAAGGTGTACATCAAAAAGTCCGACACAATCGCGCCGAGGCGACCGAGCAGATTCGATACTTCGATGTCTTGGAACAGCAAATCGAAGCTGAAATGCCAGACTTTATCTTGGTCGTCTTTCCAAGTGAATATGTAGGAAGTGCAAGCGATAAATAAATACGCGGATAGGAAAACGAGCAGGACGCCCAAAAGTTTTGGGGTGCGTGGGTCGTCTCCAAGTATGCTTTTTGATTTAGCCATGATATTTTATAAAGTGTAATTTATAGTGTATTCGTCGTGTTAAATTTTGAGAGAACGTGGTGCAAAAGTAGTTTTTTTGCAAAATTCATGCGACAAATTTAAAGGAAAGGTCAATTGTTTTTATTTTATTTTGAAAAATAGCTTTGCCGACCCGAGAAAAGGTGGCGAAATAGGACCCCTCAGTATAAAAGCTGTTTTTTATTAAAAAAAGGGAAAAAACGGCTTTTATACTGAGGGGTCCTATTTTCCATTGACAACTGTATCGTCACTAAAAAAAAACGTTTGGTCGCTACTAATGCCCCTTTTGTAGCCAAACGGTCATCTCACATTGCTAAATAACCGTTTCTTTGTGTTGTTTTTACAGGATAATTAAAAATTAAGGCAATTTGTACATGAAAAAATCATTTCTAACAACGCTCGTTTTGTTCCTTTTGAGTACCAGTATGTGGGCGCAAAAATTCACAATTAGTGGCTCGATAAAGGACGCAAAAACGGGCGAAGAACTCATTGGCGCGAGCATTAGACTCAAATCAAATCCATCAACGGGCGCCGTCACAAACGAATATGGCTTCTATTCTCTAACCTTAGAAAAAGGGAATTACACGCTCGTTTACGACTATATTGGCTACGAAAAAGTAGAAAAAGACATCGTTTTGGATAAAAACCAACAACTTGACGTGCCGATTGGTGAGGCGGCGAAACAGTTGGAAGCCGTTGTCATTTCGGCAAAAAAGCAAGATGAAAACATCAAAACGGCGCAAATGGGCGTCGAGAGAATTGACGTCAAAGAGATTGCAAAAGTCCCCGTTTTGTTCGGTGAAAGAGACATTTTGAAAACGATTCAACTCCTCCCGGGCGTCAAATCGGCGGGCGAAGGACAAAGTGGCTTCTTCGTGCGTGGCGGTGCGGCTGACCAAAATTTGATTCTTTTGGACGAAGCACCCGTGTATAATGCCAACCATTTATTGGGGTTTTTCTCGACCTTTAACTCCGATGCGATTAAAGACGCGACGCTCATCAAAGGAAATGGGGCCCCTCAGTATGGCGGGCGTTTGTCGTCGGTTTTGGACATAAAAATGAACGAAGGCAACAACCGAGACTACAATGTGTCGGGCGGCATCGGCTTGATTTCCTCGAAACTCAACGTCGAAGGGCCGATTCAACAAGACAAATCGTCGTTCCTCGTTACGGGTCGCCGCACCTACGCCGATTTGTTTTTGAAGTTGTCAAAAGACTCAAGTATCAATAACAACACTTTGTATTTCTACGATTTGAATGCAAAAGTCAACTACAAATTGTCGAACAAAGACCGTCTTTTCTTGTCGGGCTATTTCGGACGCGACAAACTCGGATTTGGTGACGCTTTCGGCATCGGTTGGGGCAATGCCACGGGAACGGCGCGTTGGAACCACGTTTGGAACGATAGATTGTTCTCTAATACGTCGTTGATTTACAGCAATTATGACTACGAAATTAAAATCACGCAAGGCGGTACGAATTTCAAAATTAATTCTGAAATCAACGATTGGAACTTAAAACAAGAGTTTCAATTCTTCCCAAATCCACAAAATTCGATGCGTTTTGGCGTCAATGTCATTCATCACGCCCTTACGCCTGGCAATGTCAGCAACACAAGCACCGACGGTACTGGCTTGAATATCAACGATTTACAAAAACGTTTTTCATTAGAAAGCGCGATTTATGCCAACAACAATCAAAAAATTGGCGAGCGTTTGGAACTCAACTACGGTGCGCGTTTGGGTATGTTCAACGCTCTGGGTGGCAGCAATTACTACGATATTAGTGCGGCGGGAAAAATCTTGGACACCATCACTTACGCAAAAGGGGAAATCGTAAAAACCTACGTCAATCTCGAACCGCGTCTCTCGCTGGCTTATACTTTGACGGCTTCCACATCGCTCAAAGCGGCTTACGCAAGGAACACGCAGAATATGCATTTGTTGACAAATTCGACGACTTCAAGCCCAACGGATAGGTGGATTTCGTCGAGTAATCTCGTCAAACCAGAGATTGCAGACCAAGTGTCGTTGGGTTATTTTCAGAACTTTGGGGACAACAAATACGAATTTAGCGTGGAAACTTACTACAAATTCATGCAAAATCAAGTAGATTACCGCGACGGCGCACGATTGCGCGCCAATGATGCCGTCGAGAAAGAATTGCTTTTTGGCATCGGCAGAGCCTATGGTTTAGAATTATTATTGAAGAAAAAAACGGGCGCATTCACGGGTTGGATTGCCTACACATTGGCAAAAACGGAGCGTCAAATTGACGGTGTCAACAATAGCAATTGGTACAACGTTCGGCAAGACCGCACGCACGATTTGGCGATTGTCGGTATCTATCAAGCGAATAAAAAGTGGACGTTTTCAGGCACTTGGATTTATCAAACGGGCAATGCCGCGACTTTTCCAAGCGGCAAATACCAAGTCAATAACCAAGTCAACTACTATTACACCGAGCGCAACGGCTACCGTTTTCCCGCCACGCACCGCCTCGATTTGTCGGCAACTTGGCAGTTAAAAAAACGCAAACGTTGGGAATCGGAGTTGGCGTTCAGCGTATATAATGCTTACGCCCGTCAAAATCCGTATTCGATTGATTTTGAAACGAATAAAGACGACCCAAGCAAAACGCAAGCCGTTCAAACATCTTTGTTCAAGGCTATTCCGTCGGTGTCGTATAATTTTAAATTTTAAAAAGAGGAGAACTTTCCAAAAGTTTGTAACTTTTGGAAAGTTGACAACCCAAAAGGGACCCCTCAGTATAAATCCATTTTTTGGTCATTCAGAAGTCAAAATATTGAAAATGAACAAGTTAAAGATAGTTTTAAATAGTTTTATGTTGGTGAGCGTTGTGTTTTTCACAAGCTGCACAAAAGTCATTGAGGTTGATTTGAACAGTTCAGCCCCGCAATTGGTCGTTGAAGCAAAAATCTCGGACGATGCCGTCGACAAAACTGAAGTGCGCTTGAATCAAAGCGTAAATTTTGACCAAAGCAATACATTTCCGCCCGTGAAAAACGCTTTTATCACCATTTTAGACCGAACAAATAACGTCGTCGATACGCTCAGAGAAGCGACTTCGGGCGTCTATCAATCCGCAAAAACGGTGGGCAAAACGGGGCATACTTATTTTTTGACCATCAAAACGGGTGATAAAATTTTGACTGCCACAGCGTCAATTCCGCGCAAAGTTAGTCTGGATAGCATCGAAATGCGCGCACAATCATTGTTTGGCAACACGTCTTACGGAACTGTTCCAAAATTCATTGACCCCAAAGGCATCGGCGACAATTACCGCTTTATACTGTCGGTGAATGGCAAATTGAAAAATGATATTGCCATCATCAACGACGAATTAGTGGATGGTACGCCGAATGGTAGAACGATTTTCAGAGGCGCGCAATCGGACGATACGAAAGATGGTTTTTTGAAAGTTGGCGACACGATTCAGCTTGAAATGCAGTGCATTGACAAAAGCGTTTACGATTATTTCAATACGCTCAATAGCGGTGGCGGCGGCGGTCCGGGCGGTGGCACAACACCCGCAAATCCCATAACAAATATCAAAGGTGGTGGTGTTTTGGGGTACTTTTCGGCACATACGAAGCAAATAAAGAGCGTTGTGATTAAATAGCTGTCATTCTAACGTCGGCGAGGTTTGAAACCTCGCCGACGTTTAACCCATTAAAATTATGTCAAAATCCATTTTTAAAAATCAGTTCATCACCATTCTCGCGCACCTCAGCGCGTGGGGTTTGTTCTTTTGCATCCCGATTTTAATGAGAGGGAGTGAATTGCCGCCGCAACACCTTCAAAAGGTGCCGATTCCGATTACTCTAATGTTTGCAAGTTTGCTAATTGCGGTTTTTTATACTAATTTTTGGCTGCTTATTCCGCGTGTTTTGAATCGTTTTGGGACATTATTTTACGTTTTATCCGTCTTTATTTTATGGTTAACGTTTACTGGAATTTCTATTATTTTAAAAAATGCGCTTCTCGAACAAGGTCATTTAATGCCTTATGCGGCTTTTGTTTTTCCGTTTGTTCTCATTGTTGCCATGAGTTTGTCCATTCATTTATTAATGGATAAATCAAAAATGGAGCAGCAACAAAAAGAGCGTGAAAACGAAACCTTGAAGTCTGAATTGTCCTTTTTGAGGTCGCAAATCAGTCCGCATTTTCTGTTCAATATGATGAATAATGTGGTCGCCTTGAGCCGTGTGCAACCCGAAAAGGTGGAGCCGACATTGATTCAACTCTCGCAATTGATGCGCTATATGTTGTACAGTTCTGACGAAAAAAAAGTGAGTATTGCGAAAGAAATAGATTATTTGGAAAGCTATATCGCCTTGCAAGCATTGCGGTTTGGCGATTCCGTGGAGGTTATTTTTGATAAAAAAGGCGTTCCCGATGTTCGGGATGCCGAAAGGACGCCTTATACTGAGGGGTCCTTTATTGAGCCAATGTTGTTGATTCCGTTCGTTGAAAATGCGTTCAAACACGGCGTTGGTTTTGTTGAGCAACCTAAAATCAATATTGTTTTGTCGGTTAGTGATAACACCTTGTCTTTCAGTGTTTTAAATCCATTCAATGCTCACAGTAGCGACGTTAAAGACAACGATTCGGGCATCGGTTTGAAGAATGTGAGTCGGCGTTTGGACTTGTTGTACGGCGACAACCACAGCTTAAAAATCACGAATAATAACGGCGTTTTCAAAGTCAATTTAACTATTAAATTCAATCATTTTAATCATATCTAAATCAAAAAAATCATGGATTTCATAAAGCAACTTATCAGCAATTTTCCCAAAAATTACCTGACGGCGTTGGTGTCAAATGTGGCTATCGTGTCGTTGTTTTATTTTGTTTTTTGGAAATTACTAAAGGACCGTTTCAAAAATTGGCGTATTCAATTAATCGAGCGGGTCAACGACGAACAAATCAAAAGGGAACTTAAAAATGCTATCGTATCCTTGATGGTCGGTGCATTTTTCAGTTGCATCGTCCTTTATTTTGCGACGAAAGGCTACACCAAAATCTATACGAATATTGATGACCATTCAAGATTTTGGGCTTATGCGGGCTTTTTTCTCCTTATTCTGATAGATGATACGTGGTTTTATTGGGTGCATCGGCTGTTGCATCATCCCGCCATTTACAAACACATTCATTTTGAACACCATAAAAGCATTGATGTCAATCCATTTTCGTCCATTTCGTTTCATTTTTTAGAACCATTTCTGCTCACGTTTTGGATTTTTCCTGTGTCGTTTTTAATGCCGACTTATGCGCCGATTTTAGGTTTGATTCAGATTTGGGGTCTGTTGGACAATATAAAATCACATTTGGGGTATGAGTTTTATCCCGCAAAACTGAACAAAACATGGCTCAATTTTATAACATCAAGCACGCACCACAATATGCACCACGCTCAATTCAATGGCAATTATGGTCGGCATTTTCGGATTTGGGACAGACTTTTAGAAACAGAATTTAAGGATTATGAAGCAGAATATGATAAGATCCAAGAGCGAAAATTGAATGCTTAAATACGTCATGCGCCCCTTAATTCTTAATTTTTAATTTTTAATTCTCTTAATGATAAACTGTATCGCCGTTGACGACGAGCCTTTGGCACTCGACCTTTTAGCCGACAATATTTCAAAAGTGCCGTATCTGACTTTGATTAAAAAGTGCAGAACCGCTTTTGAAGCCCTTGACGTATTGGAAAAAGAAGACATTCATCTGATTTTTTTGGACGTTCAGATGCCGCGTTTGACGGGTTTGCAGTTCCTCAATGCCTTGAACAATAAAAAACCGATGGTCGTCATGGTCACTGCGTATGAACAGTACGCATTGGACGGTTTTAACCTCAATGTTACGGATTACTTGATGAAACCCGTCGCTTTTGAGCGTTTTTATCAAGCTTGTGAGAAAGCAAAAGAATTATTCGAATTGAAAAGCAAAGCCTCTTTGAGCAATACTGGCGACGATTTAGCGCAAAAAATGCCTCAAAATAACGTTTATACTGAGGGGTCCTCTGCGCCACATTTTTTCTTTGTGAATGTTGAATACAGCCTCGTTAAAATTTTGTCGGACGATATTCTGTACATCGAAGGCATGAAAGATTACCTAAAAATCCATTTGGTAAGCCAAGCCAAAGCCGTGATTACCCGCATGAGTTTCAAGGCGATTGAAGAAAAACTACCCCCGAACCTATTTTTCCGCGTGCATAAATCATTCATGGTCAACACGCCAAAGATTCAAAGTATTCGCAATGGGATGATTTTTATCAACAAACACGAAATCCCTTTGAGTGAAAATACACGCGAAGATTTGATGAAAATGTTGAAAATTGGCTAAAAAAAAACGTAGCCACGAAGTAAACTTCGTGGCTACGTTTTTTTTTAGCCAATTGGTGAATGTTAAGAATAACGTTCTCACCTAACGAGACTATCGCATTTAGAGCGTATCAATCGCCTTGCATAATTTTCCAAAAATATCGTCCACCGTACCCACACCTTGAACTTTATGAGCGCGTTTCATTTTGCTATAATGTTCGGCAACGGGCGATGTTTCAGCGCGATAGACTTGAAAACGACGGCGAATAATTTCCTCATCTTTGTCGTCTGCGCGTCCCGAAGACTCACCTCTCAGTAAAAGCCGCTTTGTAATTTCGTCTTCATCGACAACAAGTTCCACCAAACCTTTGATTTTTTCGCCACGACCCGCCAAAAATGAATCGAGTGCCTCTGCCTGCGTGATTGTGCGCGGAAAGCCGTCAAAAATAAAACCTTCGACGTCTGGATTGTCTTTGACCCGTTTTTCAAGCATCGAAATGGTTACAGAATCGGGTACAAGTTTGCCTTTGTCCATAAAACTACGTGCCAATTGACCGAGTTCCGTATTGTGCGACAATTCATAGCGGAACATATCGCCCGTTGAGATGTGGAACAAATTGTATTTTTTGATTAGATTTTCGGCTTGTGTGCCTTTTCCTGAACCTGGAGGTCCAAAAAGTATAAGATTCAACATAAATTTTCCTTTTTCAGATTTGTGCAAATATACAGGTTTCTATATGTTTCGTTTTTAGAACCAATGGTTATCGTGCAAAACAAATAAAAAGAACGTCTATTTTAGAATTTTAGAATAATATTTTTTGAAAAGACGCTTAGAAAGAGAAAACAACAGGATTTTAGAATGGCAATTTTTCAAATACCACCGAATGAAAAAGGCAAAAAGTGAGGTTTTGACCCTTACTTTTTGCCTTTTTTTGAAAAGAGTTAAATGGAGACTAACCGACTTGTAAGACCAGCCGACCAGCACATTACTCGCCAACAATATTAACGGCGCGGTCTTTCAACTTGCCTTTCCAATATTTTGACTCCGTAATGTTTTCCTGCGTCACGCCTTTAGTGTTCGTGCTGTGGACGACAACTAAGCCTTTTTCATCATTTGTAACAACCATTGCTACGTGAGAAACGTTGTTTTTGCCGCCGAAGAAAACCAAATCGCCGGGACGCGCTTCGCTAACACTCACTTGCTTGCCTTCTTTGTATTGTTCGGCAGCAGTCCGTTTTGTTTTGATGTCGAAGTAATTCAAAACAAACGTAACGAAGCCTGAACAATCAAAACCGCCATTTTCAATTGACGCCGAGCCTGATTGATACTTAAAACCCCAATCTGAGTAAGAAGCAGCAAACCAAGCGACATTTTGACGGCGTTCAGTGAGCGGTTCGTTCGGTGTAAAAGTTACGCTTACGGGCATTGCAACACTTTTTGATGTCACGATGTTGCTAAATACCGTAAGGTTGTTGGAAACCGTAGAAACAGCCGCTGATGCAGTCGAAGCAGCGGTCGTTAACTTCATTAAAGTCTTTGGATTGGGGAAGGGATTGCTATTAAATTTTTCGTTTTGTTCCGTTGCTTTCGCCGTAGTTGCGCTCGCAAATAACACTAGTATAAATGTAAAAAGAATGGGTAAGTTGCTTGTAAATCGTGTAGTTGAGTGGCCAATTTGACCAGATGCTTGCGCGTGTCCTTCAATACTCATAAGAGATGTGTTTGGTGGTGACGCCAAAGTTCGCCAAATTAAAATATTGTGTCCTTACTATTTTACCATAAAAAAATTGCCGCTTTGGTACGATAACTTCTTTATCTTGGCACAAAGGTAGAACGGTATTTTGAATCTGCAAGGTTTTTTTGCTTTTTTTTGAAATTTTTATTTAGTTATTAGTATTTTTACCAAATTATAATTGGAAAATTGACCAAAAAGTGACACCGATATAACAATACGCTTGTTTAGAAAGCGCGATAACAAACGTCCGATTCAAGTGACAGGGAATAAAATGTAAAAAATACCCTATTCAGGTTACAATGTTCTGATTTTCAAATACTTAAAAGCGCTTTTTCATGAAAAAAATCTTAACAATCGCTTGCCTTTTCGCAGTGTTTTCGGCTTCCGCGCAACTGCTTTTTAGGTCGGAAAAAGGGAATGTCTTTAAGACCGTTTCTTATCAAAACACGTTGGCAGAAAAAAACAATATTCAGTACGTAGAATTGTCCGTTGGGTCAACAGAAGCGGCAAATAACGTCGAAATCTTCACGGCTGTTCTGGATTTCGGCGAGTTGAAGGCGTGGTTCATCGCCGACACAACGGGCGTTAAGCCAATGAAATTCAACAGCCCGATAGATGTTTTCAACTATCTGCACGCGCAAGGTTGGGAATTACTGAACGTCGTTGAAGACACGCGCTCAACGGCGATTTGGGCAAAAGTCCTGTTTGACGTCAACACCGTTAAGACGGATAAAACGTACATCTTCAAACGGCAAAAATGAGATTGGGCTATTAAATGACATTGGGATATTGTCGCGTTTGACAATATCCCAATAGCATTTAATAGCCCAATCTCATTTTTTAGGACCCCTCAGTATAAAAGCATTTTCAGACATCTAAAAGGCTATTTGAAAGGAGAAAAACGCAATCCTTTGAAACAGCGATATGCCCAAAATCCAGCCAAACCAAACAAGATAAACGCCCATAAATGCGTGAAAAATAAGAAAACATCCAACAAAACGGACCAACCGCCCGACAAAGCCTCCGACAATCTAAAACCAAAATTGGCGGACGCTGCCAAGCTGCCGACATTGGCTTTCATCGTTTTTGACACCACCGCGTTCTGATAAATTTCCACATTAACGACGCTAAAAGCAATGTTATAATCCGTTTCTAAGTTCTGAATTTGCTGCTCAATTGCGGCGTCTTTTAGGTTAACGCGGCTTTCTTCGGCGTTCGTAATGTCGCTCAATCGCTTGCCTTTTTCAGCGCTCGCTTCGGCAATCCGCTGCGCCGAAGCGTCACGCAGTTGCGCCTTCAATTGATTGATTAAGAAAGTAGCCGTTACATCTTCGCCCGTTATGCGTCGAAAATCGAGATGCGTATAAAGACGGCTCAATTCGCTCAAAAACGTGTCTAAATGTTCATTTGGCACGCGCAAAACGAGGCGATTGGCCACTTCAAATTGTGTGATTTCCAAGATTGAATCTTTAGAAATTACGGTTTCTGAATTGTTCAAATTGCGGCTTTCAAGGTGCGTCTCGGCGACAAATCCGTTGAATTTACGCGCAATTTGTTCGATTCTGTACGTGGCTTGCTCCGTATTATCGACTTTGGATTTCACTTGCGCCGTCCGAACAATTTTGCGCAGCGGCGTGGAATACGTTGATATTGGCACAATGACGCGTTTGGAAAACGCGCCGTCGGGCGCCGTTTTTGACATCGCTTCTGCCGAACTATTTGGCGCAGTTGCAACATCGCTCATCCCGCTTTTGCTTGCTTCGCCCGTTGGCGCTTGCGCCGTCATGTCGTGCTTAGTGAGCGTATTTTGCTCAGATTTACCGTTTTGATTTTTACACGCAA
>JAYUKJ010000125.1:0-1653 GCA_043764555.1 Saprospiraceae bacterium | reverse complement strand
AAGTCTGTTCACGTCGAACGGTTGCACGGTTTCCAACGTCGTCAATCCTTTAGTAAACGCCTCCCGTTGGTACGTTGACCCGAACGCAACGGGCAACGAGTCGGGTGTAAGTTGGACAAATGCCGCTAAAAACTTGCAAAATGCCTTGCAAAATGCCTTAAATTATGGCGTTACTGAAATTTGGGTTAAGCGCGGCACGTACACGCCTTCAAGCACGGGCGACCGTACGCAAACGCTTACAATCCCCAACGGCGTAAAAGTCTATGGCGGTTTTGACGGTACGGAAACGGCTTTGACGAATAGAAATTTGAGCGCACTCTACACCACAAACGCCACGATTTTAAGCGGTGATTTGCTTGGCAATGATGCGGGTTTTACGAATAATGCGGAGAACAGCTACACCGTTGTCAAATTTTCTTTAGCAGCCAATACAACGCAATTAGACGGGTGTGTTATCAACGGCGGCAACAACAATCCCGACCCAAATTCGGGCTACGGTGGGGGCGTACTCAATCAAGGTTCGGGCGCAGGAAACGGCAGTCAACCCACCCTCTCGAATTGCCTCATCAAATCAAATTTTGCCTATCAAGGCGGCGGACTTTACAACCACGGGGGCAGTAAGGGCAACGCTAATTTGACCTTAACAAATTGTACTTTCAAGGACAATAAATCGAGCCTTGGCGGCGGCGCAATTTTCAACAACGCCCTTGATGTAGGTCTTTGCTCGCCCACCATAGATATGTGTACTTTTGAGGACAATATTTCGGCGGGTATTGGCGGTGCGGTGCTAAACGAAGGCAGTTTTGACGGCGTTGCGCAGCCTATTTATACAAATTGTACATTCAAAGGAAACAAGGCAGATGCTGGCGGCGGTGCTGTCTATAATTGGGGGGTTGGCAACGGCAGCCCAACGGTGTCGGGATTGAGTTCACCCGTATTTACTAATTGCAGTTTTACAAACAATTTGGTCACCTCAAGCGGCGGAACGGGCGGTTGCGTTTATAACAATGCCGACTTTAACGGCAAAAGCGCGCCCGTCTTCAAAAATTGCGTTTTTCTGAACAATCAAGCCGAAACTCAAGGCGGTGCCATCAGAAACACAAGTAGTCAAGGCGGTATTGCGTCGCCCGATTTCACCAATTGCAGTTTTTATGGCAACAACACGCGCACAACGGCGAATAATGGTTGGGGTTCTTGCTTTTACAATTATTGTTCGGCAAGCACGACGCGTCCGACGTTGACGAATTGCGTGCTATTCGGCAACGGCAACAGTCCGTTTTTTAATTTTATTAGTAATGGTGTGGGGACTTTGAGCGTTTCCGTCAATTATTCTTTAATGGATAACAGCGTTCAAAATTTTACGGGTAGCAATAATGTAATTGCCGTGGGTTCGCCGTTTGTTTCCAACACCGATTTGCACCTCAACAGTTGCGCCGCCGCTGATATAGGCAACAACGCGGCGGCGGGTCTTGTCGGTATCACGACCGACATTGAAGGCAACGCAAGGATTTTCAACAGCCGCGTAGATGCGGGGGCGTATGAAAAAACCACGACTCAAATGAACACCCTGCCGACGATTACGGGCATCAATGCCTTGACCGTCAATGACTTAGCGACTTCTTTCTCACTCACTTACATAGGTGTTACGGGCGC
>JAYUKJ010000124.1:0-5478 GCA_043764555.1 Saprospiraceae bacterium | reverse complement strand
GCCGATTTAATGACCCGAAAACAAGGTAAAGCCGTCCATAAATCGGCGGATGATTTACTAAAAGCCGCAAAAAAGATTACGGATAAAAACCACGTTACGCGATTTTTCGACCTCCATGTTGTCACCAATATAACCCATAAAACAGTAAACGGCTACAAGAAAAACGCGGACAGAACGGTCGAAATACAAACTTTTGACCTTCAAATGGAACAAAATTTAACGCTTATTGACCAAAATAGAGATTATTTAGGCTATCGCGTTTATCTTACAAATCAAACGGTCGAACACTTAGACATTCAAAAAGCCGTAGAAACATATCGCGGAGAGTATAAAATTGAACGACGCATCAGAAATCTCAAACAAGAAGTATGTGCATTATTGTCAATTTATCTACAAAAAGACGATAGAATTGTAGGATTAGTCAATTTATTAACCCTATTACTACAAATTGTAAGCATTGCGGAGTATCAAATCGCCCAATCCTTAAAAGAACAAGAACAAGAAAACAAAAAAAAAATAACGGGACTCTATGCTGGACAACCAAAATTAGCAACAGCAAAACCATCAATCAGTAAAATAATCACGGCAATGAGTCCAATCACAATCATATTTGTTATTAAAGACGATAAAGTTGTCAAAAAAGTAATCACCAATCAAAATGACATCACTAAAAGAATAATAGAATTAATCAAAATACCCGTCAATCCATATGAAATACTATTGCTATAAAATATTCCGTTTTCTCAAAAAAAGTTAGCGAAAGCTAAGCTTGGAATTTGAAATTTGGAATTTGGAATCTGGAATCCTTGGAATTTGAAATTTGGAATCTGGAATTTGGAATCTGGAATCTTCAATCCACTTCTCCTTGAATCATCAATTTTTCGGCTTGTTTTTGCCCGTGTAGCCAAACAGTCAAGCGTTTTTTGAAATAACCGCGTTTTTTAGCGTCGTATTCGACCGTTATTTTGCCGATTGCGTTTGGGGCAATTGGCGCGGTGTCCCAATCCGAAGCCGTGCAGCTGCAATCCGCGCGGATGTTGTCAATGATTAAAGGAGCGTTTGACACATTGCGAAAAGTAAAAATATGCTTGGCTTCAACACCCCTCAGTATGAGACCGAAATCGTGGTTTGTGGACGTCGTCCATTCGATTTTTGAAGGTGCGTAATTGAGCGTGAACAGCAGCATTAAATTCAAAAAAGCGGTATTTAATAAGGGCATTTTACTTGTTTTTTATTAGAATTTAAAAGGAGTTTTATAGCGAACCAACTTGTCCTTATATTTTACAAATTAACATAAATAATTATGTTTAAATAATTAACTTTCAATAAACTATCGAACCATAAACACTAAAAATTGTTTAATTCATTGACATTTGTTTAAACATTTCACGTTAAATAATCCGTGTTAATTGGTGTAATCAGCGGACAATTTGAATGCTCATAAACACGCAATTAATAACGATAGAAAAGCAAAAAGATTTTAGTTTTGCACCATTAATTTTAAAATTAAAACAGAAAAATCACGCACTCATGTTTGAAAATATTTTCGGCTCATTGGAGCAAAAGCAACAGGAAATGATGGAAAAAGCGAACGCGATTGTTGTCGAAAGCGAAGTCGGCGGCGTGCGCGTCACGGCAAATGGCAATCGAGAAATCGTTAATATCAGCATCACGGACGCGTCAATTTTGGGCGATAAAGAACAATTAGAAGACCTTTTGATGGTTGCCATCAACCGCGCACTCACGCAAGCGGGCGAACAAGCGGCGGAAGAAACGCAAAAAATGATGTCGTCGATTTTACCACCAGGCTTGAGCGGACTTTTTTCTTAACTTCAGATTCCAAATTCCAAATTCCAAATTTAACATTTGGAATCTGGAATCTGGAATCTGGAATTTGGAATCTGGAATTTGGAATTTGGAATTTGGAATTTGGAATTTGGAATCTGGAATCTGGAATTTGGAATCTGGAATTTGAAATCTGGAATTTGGAATTTGGAATCTGGAATTTGGAATTTGGAATTTGGAATTTGGAATTTGGAATTTGGAATCTGGAATTATAAGAATTCTACAAAATATTTAAAACAAAAACATCGTTTTAATGCTCAAAATCCCTTTTATACTGAGGGGTCCTAAATGAATTAAAAATTAAAAAAAAATCCGATTTGATGAAAAATAAAAAAACAATACTTCAAATAGTAAGCACAATTGTTATCTATTTATCCTTAACAACCAGCCTTTTAGCTCAAAATCTTGACGATGGACTGATTGCCCATTTCCCTTTTGACGGCTACCCAATTGTCGATAAAAGCGGCAACGGCAACAAAGCCATTTCCAACGGCGATACGACGCTTGGTTGCGGTGCAGAAGGCAATTCGATGCGTTTTGATGGCACTTCAACGGGCGTTTTATTCATTGGACCAGCCGTTTTTGACAACTTTAAAACGGGTCCATTTTCGGTAAGTTTTTACTTCAAAACGTCCAATCAAGCCGGTAACGCGACGCTTGATATTTTGTCGAAGCGCGGTGGTTGCAACACCGACAGCGTTTTTGCGATTCGTTTTACGCCCATTTCTAACCAAATCAGCGTGGAATTGTCCGAAAATGCGACCAATCGCAGCGTCATCATTCAGCGGCTTCCGTTCAGTCGCTGTTGGCAACACATTGTCGTCGTCCGCGAATTTCAACGCCTCGCTTTGTACGTCAACGGAAAATTGGCACAGACGAGTTACGCGCCAAAACGCGTGAATATCACGAACGCCGCGCCGCTTCGCCTCGCGGGAAGTCCGTGTTTGACGACGACCGACCGCCGATTTGCGGGTTTCTTGGACGAATTGCGCGTCTACAATCGCCCGTTGAGCGACGACGAAGTTGCCTTGCTTTTCCGTTCGCCCGACCGCATTGTGAACCGCGATACGATTATGTTTTTGGGCAGCACGATTAATGTGAGCGCAACAAATACCTGCGCGACCGATTTCAAATGGGCGCCCGCCGCCGATGTTGCCAATCCGCTCGCCGCACAAACGGTCATTACGCCCAAAGCGGGCGGCGTTTTCAAATACGTTTTGACGATGAAAGAGCCGCAATGCACGGCAGTTGACACGCTAAAAGTGACCGTTATTGACCCCGCAACGCTCGATTGTGAGAAAGTTTTTTTGCCCAAAGCCTTCACACCAAATGGCGATGGTCCCAATGACTATTTTTTCATATCCAATCCTTACGCGATTCCTGAGCTTTTGGATTTCGAGATTCTCGACGCTTGGGGGGCGCGAATGTTTTACACAACCGATAAATTTGAAAAATGGGACGGTAGTTTTGGGGGAAAAACGCTGAACCCGGGCGTTTACGTTTGGAAAGCACGGTTTGTGTGCAAAAATGAAATTAAATCAAATTTCGGCAGCGTTACAATCATTAAATAAATCAGATTCAAGATGGAAAAACAATATAAATTATCGACAAACTGGGCGCCGTGGTTGGCTTTGGGTTTCTTATTGTCCACGTTTTTTTTCGGCATCATCAGCAATGGTTGGCTCTTGTTTTCAGCCATTTTATTGAGTTTTTCGCCCGCCATTATCGTCGCATTGGCACTGCGCGGCTACGTTATTTTGGATAATAACCAAATTAAAACGTGCTACGACCGCAGAAATGGGCGAGAAACCACGTCGGCAATCAACATTGCGGACGTTACGGGCATCGAACGCGTCGGTAAATCCTTGATTTTTCATTTGGACGATGATGAAGACGTCACGATGCGCGTGAGTTGGGCAAATCAGTTGTTGGAAGCCATTGCGGCGCAAAATCCACGCATTGATGTGCCAACTAAATAAAAAATAATTAAAAGAAATAATCAAAAAGCCGAACGTTTCACGCGTTCGGCTTTTTAATTTGCAGCTCAAAACCCGTTTTAAAAAAATTCCAAATTTTAAGGATTCCAAATTCCAAATTCCAAATTTCAAATTCCAAATTTCAAGGATTCCAAATTTCAGAGATTCCAAATTCCAAACGACCTAAAATTTGGAATTTGGAATTTGAAATTTGAAATTTGGAATTTGGAATTTGAAATTTGAAATTTGGAATTTGGAATTTGAAATTTGAAATTTGAAATTTGGAATTTGGAATTTGGAATTTGAAATTTGAAATTTGAAATTTGAAATTTGAAATTTGGAATTTGGAATTTGAAATTTGAAATTTGAAATTTGAAATTTGAAATTTGGAATTTGAAATTTGAAATTTGAAATTTGGAATTTGGAATTTGAAATTTGAAATTTGAAATTTGAAATTTGAAATTTGAAATTTGAAATTTGAAATTTGAAATTTGAAATTTGAAATTTGAAATTTGAAATTTGGAATTTGGAATTTGGAATTTGGAATTTGAAATTTGAAATTTGAAATTTGAAATTTGAAATTTGAAATTTGAAATCCCTTTATACTGAGGGGTACTTGAAAATATATATTTTTGAACAATTGTTAAAAGTAAGAAAATGCAGAAAATTTCTACGCTTAAAATCCTAAATATTATCGCTTTCATCGGCGTTCTCGTCGTCAATTATTTGTCGAATGCTTTACCCATAAATGGCATACGAACGGGCGATATTTCCGATAAATACTTCAACGAATTTGCACCCGCGGGCGTCACGTTTACGATTTGGGGCATTATTTATTTACTCCTAATCGGGACAATTATTTGGCAATTAAAATTATCAGGCGCGTCAATCGACAAATTAAACAAGTGGTTTTTGGCTAATTCTGCCTTCAATGCCGCGTGGCTGTTCGCTTGGCATTACGAATTATTTATATTGACGTTGGTTTTAATGATTGGCATTTTGACAACTTTAATCCAATTGAACAAAATAATTGCCGAAGAATTACCCGACAATTTACCGCGCAAATGGTTGCCCAAAAGCGCTTTTGGCGTCTATTTAGGTTGGATTTGCATCGCCACAATTGCCAATTTTACAACGTTTTTGGTAAGCGTCAATTTTAATAAATTTGGTTTGAGCGACACTTTTTGGACGGGTGCCGTCATTGGCATCGGCTCAATTACCGCCGCGATGTTGGTCGTTCGTTATCGGAACGTTTTCATCGGTTTAGCCGTTATTTGGGCATTAGCGGGCATTATTCTACGTCAAAATCAACTGCACGACCATTTTACAGCCATAAGTTGGGCAGCGGTTACGTATGGTTTGTTGGTCGTCGTTTCGTTGTTTTACGCGCGGCGGAGGAGTTGATGCCGTGATTTTCCCCTTGGCAAAAAACTTTCCAAAAGTTTGTAACTTTTGGAAAGTTGAGCTTCGATTTATCTTCGTTTTAACACGCAATGAGTTAGTAATCAAGCGTTTGCAAATTTAAAATTCTTAATTTTTAATTTTTGATTTCCTAATGGTATATTTGTAGTGCATTATCGTCATATTATTAAAAATACCAACATTATGAAATCAATTAAAACCGCTGGATTTTTCGCCCTGTTTATCCTTATTTCCC
>JAYUKJ010000123.1:0-5484 GCA_043764555.1 Saprospiraceae bacterium | reverse complement strand
CCTAAAAAAGCCGTCTCGTTTAGCTAACGAGACGGCTTTTTTAGGCTTTATACTGAGGGGGCCTTTTTTCCACTAAAAAAGCAATTAACTTTTTACAGTTCTTCTTTATCCCAATCCGCCACGCCTTTTTTCTCGATTGAAAAAACGACGCCGACGCCCGTTATCGGCTTGTTCAGATGGCGCAAACTGTCCGCATATGCTCTATCTTTAATGCATTGAATGGCCGCTTTAGGCGTTTCATTCAGCTTAAATTCAAACAAAAAAATGCGAGACGCCGTGATAATGACCGTATCGATGCGGCCAATCGCCGTGTGCATTTCGCTTCTTGGGTCTGAACCGACCATTGTAAAAATCAAATGGATGATGGCGTGAAAAAACTTCTCTTGGTCTTTGATGTAGTTTTGGTCGGGAACGGACTTTATCAAATTGTTGATGATACTAATAGCTTCCGCAAGGTTATTATTGCCCAAAGCGCGTAAAATATTAGCACCATAAGGAACAGTTACGGGTGTATTTGTATATTCACTCAATAAAAATTGCCCAAAAGCCTGCTTAACTTCTCGATTCGGATAATTAAGAATAAATGTATTCTCTGGCGTAATCTCTTTTATCGTCAAATAACCCGTTTGCAAAAGCAAAGAATTAATATCCAATGCCTCAAATTCTTCGAGTCTAAAAGATTCTAAAATCAAGTTACTCACTTCGGTTTCTTCCAATTTATAATCGAATCGTTTCCGCATCAGTTTAAGCAAAAAAGTGGGTGTTCCCGTGGCAAACCAAAAATTGCTGTACGTTTCATTTTCAAAGAAATTGAGAACTGAAAAAGGATTATAGACAAACGTTTTAGCGTCCCAACTGTACCCGTCGTACCATATTTTCATCTGTTCGAGCGTGTTAGCGGGTAATCTTTCAAGGTACATTTTGAAGTTGTCTTCCAATTCGGTTTGCGTGTAACCACACAAAGCAGCATATTTTTTATTAAGTGTCAGGTCAATTAAATGGTTCAAATCGGAAAAAATAGACACGCGCGCAAATTTTGAAACGCCCGTTATGAATAACAGCCGAATATGGTTGGAACTACCTTTCAAGATGCTGAAAAATGCTTTGAGTATGTCCCGTTGTTCGTTCGCTTTTGTTAAATTGTACGGGTCTATGTAATCAATAATTGGTTTGTCGTATTCATCTATCAAAACGACGACTTGCTTACCCGTCTTTTCAGCAATTTTTTCGATTAATTCTCTAAAAGCACTGCCGGGATTATCCTCATCTAAGGTCAAAGCAAAAGAACGCGCTATTTTATTGAGTTCTTTCAAAAGGGCGTTCTTTAAACCCGCTTCATGCCCAATTGAATCAAGCGACAAGCGAATGACGGGATGCGTCATCGACCAATCCCATTTGTCTTCAATCCACAAGCCTTCAAACAACGTCCGATTGCCCGAAAATAACTCCGCTATCGTGTCCAAAGTCAGCGACTTACCGAAACGACGGGGGCGAGATAGAAAATACGGACGACTCGGCGGACGGCATAACTCATAAATATATTGCGTTTTATCAATATAAATGGAGTCGCTTTTGCGTATCTCCGCAAAGTATTGTAGCCCTATCGGTAAACTTGGTAATCTTTCCATTCGTTGTCAATTTTGGCGCAAGATAAGTCTTTTCTTAAAATCCTTACACATTGAAACCCTTTTTAGGACCCCTCAGTAAAAAGGGCGTTTTAGCGTCTTTATTGAAAAAACCTAATGAACAACCCATTCAAAATGTTGTTTCTCTAAAAATAGGCGACATTTTTGCCTTAAATTTCTTCAAAATCTACAAATAAATTGAACACATCTTCTATGAAATCCCAGATTCTACCTTTTTTCCCATTTTAAAAATTTTGCTCTTTCAGAAAAGGCAAAAGAAAATTCCAAGCCGTTACAAGAGACAGAATAAAATTTGGATAGTCGCGTGAAACGACGTCCAGCACAATATTTTTAACTTTAAAAGTGCTACTTTAAAGAATATTCCTAACTTTGCGTCGGAAATTTAACCAGCCAAATCATCTAACCAAGTCATCTAACCAAGTCATTCCATTTTATAACATGATAGATAACGACTACCTTAGTTTAACGCTCGAAGCGCCCGCATCAGTTCTTGACGCACCAAACAACAGCGGTTTGGACTACGTTGCCGAGGTGCTGAAAGACTACGCGACCTGCGTCTTGAGCCGTGAAATCAGCCTCATTGGCCGCCGCGAAGTCCTATCGGGCAAAGGTAAATTTGGCATTTTCGGCGACGGAAAAGAAGTCCCACAGATGGCAATGGCGCGCACCTTTCAAAAAGGTGATTGGCGCGCTGGCTACTACCGCGACCAAACGTTGATGTTTGCCCTCGGCGTCTCCACGCCCGAAGACTTTTTTGGACAACTTTACGCCGATTGCGACAACGACCCGTTTAGCGGCGGGCGGCAGATGAATGCGCATTTTGCGACGCCAAATGTGGATAAAAACACGGGCGAGTGGACAAATCACCTCGATACCTATAATATGTCGTCCGACATCAGCGCAACGGCGGGGCAAATGGCCCGCGCGGTTGGCTTTGGTTTGGCGTCGAAAAAATACCGTGAAATTACGGAATTACGCAATACGACCAATTTTTCTCACTTCGGAAATGAGGTTTGTTTTTGCACAATTGGCGATGCTTCGACTTCCGAAGGTCCGTTTTTGGAAGCCGTTAATGCGGCGGCTGTTATGCGGATTCCGTTGGCGATTTTTATTTGGGACGACGGCTACGGCATCAGCGTGCCAACCGAATTGCAGACCACAAAAGGCAGCATTTCGGAAGCCTTGCGCGGTTTTGAAATGACGGACGAACGCGGCGGTCTTGACATCTACACGTGCAAAGCGTGGGATTATCCGAGCCTTTGCGAAACGTTTGAACGCGGCATTGATAAGGTTAGAAAAACCCATATTCCCGCCATTTTTCACGTGCAAGACGTCACGCAGCCGCAAGGACACTCGACTTCGGGCAGTCATGAACGCTACAAACCAAAAGAACGCTTGCAATTTGAGCGCGATTTTGATTGCAATATCGTTATGCGCAATTGGATTTTAGAATCGGGTTTGGCGACGGAATCGGCACTTCAAAACATTGAAGTTGAACAGAAATCTCGCGCTCGAAAAGCTAAAAATGACGCGTGGACAGCTTGCTTAACGCCGCTTAAAACGCTTAAATCAGCGGTCGAAGAACTATTCATAAACTTGATTGCGGAACACTCAGATAAAGCCTTGGAAATCAATCCTTTGTTTGAAGAATTGACGGAAATGCGCGATTTATTTGCTTCCGAAATGGTCAAAATTGCGCGCCGAACGGTGCTTATACTGAGGGGGTCTAAAAAACCAAGTTTTGAAGCGTTAACCGCGTGGATTGCTGCGCAAAAAAACATTGCCCACGACCGTTATTCCACGCAATTGTACAGCGAAACGTCTAATTCAGCTTTGCAAATACCCGTTGTGGCACCGATTTTTTCTGAAAAATCGCCCGTCAAAGCGGGTTACGAAATCATCAATACGTACTTTGACAAAACATTTGAGAACCGCAACAATGTCTTTGCTTTTGGCGAAGATGTCGGTCAAATTGGCGATGTCAACCAAGGATTTATGGGTTTGCAAGCCAAATATGGTAAAGAACGCATATTTGACGCGGGCATTCGCGAATGGACAATTATGGGTCAAGCGATTGGCATGGCGATGCGCGGTTTGCGTCCGATTGCTGAAATTCAATATTTAGATTATATATATTACGCGCTGGCTCCGCTCGTTGACGATTTGACGACGCTGCGTTACCGCACAAATGGTTTGCAACAAGCGCCCGCAATCATCCGCACGCGTGGGCATCGGCTCGAAGGCATTTGGCATTCGGGTTCGCCTTTGGGCATGATTGTTAATTGTTTGAAAGGAATGTACGTCTGCGTGCCGCGCAATTTTGTTCAAGCGGCGGGAATGTATGAAACTTTATTGCAATCTAACGACCCCGCTTTGGTTATCGAGCCGCTCAATGCTTACCGTTTGAAGGAAGTATTACCCGATAATATGGGTAACTTTACCGTTCCGCTTGGCGTTCCTGAGCGCCTTACTGAGGGGTCGGATGTGACGCTTGTCACTTATGGTTCTTGCGTTCGGATTGCGGAAGATGCCGTGAAAATTTTGGAAAAAATGGGCATTTCGGTCGAATTAATCGACGTTCAAACCCTTTTACCTTTCGATTTGGAACACGCGCTCGTTCATTCTTTGAAAAAAACAAACCGCATCGTTTTCTTAGACGAAGACGTGCCGAACGGGGCAACGGCGTTTATGTTGACCGAAGTTTTGGAAAAACAAGGTGGTTACAAATATTTGGACGCGCCGCCGCGCACAATTACGGCCAAAGAACACCGCCCGCCTTACGGTTCAGACGGTGATTATTTCTCTAAACCGAATATTGAAGACGTGGTGGAAGCGATTGTGGATTTGATGAGCCACTAAATTTTGGAAAAATATTAGTTTGAAAATCAATGTTTTAGATAGTTAAAATTATTTAACTTTAATAAAAAACGGCAATGTACGTCTCTGTACGTTGCCGTTTTTTTGTTTTTAACTTACCAAATACTGAGGGGTCCTATTTTTCCTCAATTTTCAAGAAATACTGCAATGTGGTCTTGTCGAACGTTTCAGATTCGCCGTGTTGATACAAAATGGCGCGACGCCCATTGACTGAAAAATAATTTAATATTCTAACGCGGGTAGTGGCTCTAACGCGTTCGCAAAATATGTCAAAATCGTCGGACAGAATGATGTTTTTTTGTGATAAATCGTCGCTGTTTAAAGACAGCCAAAAGTACGTGGCGCGTTCATAATTTGGCAATGCCACACCCGCCACAAGCCCGCCTATCAAGCCCAAACCAACGCTTAGTCCTATTCTTGCATTTGATTTGTCCACATATTTATACGTGCCAAACTGTATTTTAATCCCGTTTTCGTCCTTGCGTGCCGCCAATAAAAAACCGTCGTCCATCATTTTATTCAATAATTCTTTACTGTTTTTGAAGGGTTTTTTCTTGTCGGCAAACCAATAACTCTGATTTGTCAAGTGGGAATAAACGGGCGAGCTTTTGAAGCTGAACGTGTCTTGTTCGCCGAATTCCCAACGCTGTTTTTCTTTCAACGATGCCAAGTTTCGAGCGACTAAAACGCCCGTTTCGCCATTCGTCCACGCTTGAAAAAGGTAGTTATCGGTGACATAAGAAGCCGTTGAAGTCGGTGCATTGCTCGAATAACTTTCAAGCGCTTTGGGTTTCCTGAACGTAATATCTTCCTTCACAATCGTCTGATTATCAACGTCTATCTTCACAACACGCTCCATTTTTGACGAAATTAGGTCGTATTTCATGGTAAAAATCAACTGGTTATCCGCCAAATACAGTTTATTATTGCTAACGCCCAACGACATCGCGGGATTATCGGT
>JAYUKJ010000122.1:0-1663 GCA_043764555.1 Saprospiraceae bacterium | reverse complement strand
GTCGCATTGATTAAAATAGGACCCCTCAGTAGGCGCAGCATCAGATTTGAGCGGTTGCTCGTAATGGTTAATTTGCCGTTCAAATTGTCGCCTTCGAGTTCGCCAAAACGCGTATTTATTGCCAATTCTCCCGTCAATTGACTCAATTTGGTTTTACAAAATTCAGTCGTCAAATCAATGCGTCCGTTGTGTTGTTGAATATTGTTTTTGCCAAAACTATTTTTAATCACAATCGGCGTTTCTGAAGGCAACCAAACGGTCATAACGACCCTTAAATCCGAAGTCGGTTTTTCTTTTCCTTTGTCAATTGCCACGTAATTCCGAATATAAAGCTTTTTATTAATCGTTTCGACAACGAATTTTAAAGCGTTTAAATCCGCTTTTGCCACGTCGAGTTGCGGGTGTTTTGACAATAATTCGACTTGAATTTTAATCTGCGGCGATGCCCAACTCTTTATCGTCAAATCTGCCTTTTCCACATTGATTTCCAATGTATTACCCATTCTAAAATCTATCACTTTGTTCACATTTTTTGACACAACGTGCAAGGTTGTTTGGGCATTGAGGAACAAAATAGAACCCCTCAGTATAAGCAGCAGAAAAAGCGTTTTTTTAATTAATTTTTTCATTTTTCTAATTCATTTTAATGTTTCGTTTTAAATCAATCGTATATCTACGATTAACTACTAAATTACTATCGTATATCTACGATTAATCATTAACCATTAATCATTAACCATTAATCATTAACCATTAACCATTAACCATTAACCATTAACCATTAACCATTAACCATTAACCATTAATCATTAACCATTAACCATTAACCATTAAAAATATTTGCCTTAAAACAGTCGCGCGTTGTTGTTCAATATCGCGCAATTGCATCATTAAATCCGCGTCTGAATTGTAATTGCCAATGGCATTTTTAATGGCATCTCGCGCTGCATTTAACTCATCTAATTCTGTTTTTAATGTTTTGAAAGCGGGCGTTTCACAAGCCGCTATTGCGTGTTTGCAGAAATTTTCAACCAGTTGATAATCCGCTTCTGCATCGTCTGTCGTATTTTTAAGTAATTGATTGTCAACAACTTCCGTCGAATATTTCAAATCAACCCCTTCCCTACTCTGTTGTTTTAAAAGACTAAAAACGGTAAAAATCAAACCCGCAATAGTTGCCGCAATTGCCCATTTATGAAAAGATAAATAGCGCAATAAACCGCGTTTTTTAATGCGTTCGAGTTGCGACGTTCGGGAAACTTTTAAAGTTTCCCGAACGTTATTTTCAACGGGTTTTAATGCTTCATTTTTAATTTTTAATTCAAAAAAGCCCCCCTCAGTATAAACCGCATTTTTCCCATTTTTAAGGTCTGTTTCTAATTGTTTTTCTAAATTATGCCAAACAGAAATCGGCGGATTGTAAGTGCTTAAATGACTAATTAAATCGTCTTTATTTAACTGCACATCAATAGCCGACCAAACCGATGCATCAGGTGGGTAATCAGGCAATTGTGCCAAAGTATTTTTTAAAATATTGCTATTTAATTCTTCCATTTTAAAAATTGTGGCGCGACTTTAAAGTCGCGTTACGTTAGCATTTTTCTTAATTTCTGCTTCGCATAAAACAATTGTGATTTTGACGTTCCTTCCGCAATATTCAACA
>JAYUKJ010000121.1:0-5496 GCA_043764555.1 Saprospiraceae bacterium | reverse complement strand
TCAAAAAAGGCGCTGGTTTGCACGTTGTGAAAAAAGGTGAAACGATTTCTAACTTGGCAAAAGAAACGAATATGACGGAAGGTGAATTCCGCCGTTTAAATAATCTGTCGAAGGGTGAAACTATTTCCATCGGACAGGTGTTGAGAATGGAGAATTGCGCGTGTAATGTCGCCGTTGACGCAGATAATAGCTTGATTATGAAGCCTATTCCCGTATCAAACGAGTTGGCCAACGATGTTCCTGGAAGCTATAATGTCGTGGCAATGCCCAAAAAAGTGGCGAATACTGAGGGGGTCACTTTGACCGCAAAAAGTGTTGACAGCCGTTCTTCGCGCAAATATCACGTCGTTCAGTCAAGCGAAACATTGTTCTCAATTGCTAAAACGTATAAGAAAAAAGTGGAAGACATTCGTGCTTTAAATCGTCTCGACGAACACGAAATATTGGTACCAAACCAATTACTAATACTGGAGTAAATAATCTGAAAATAATTAATCAATATCAACGTCGAATAAGGGTCACTTCTTGTTCGGCGTTTTTTTTGTTTCAAAATGTTCCTAATTGCTCCCAAGATTTGGCAACTTTTTAAAAGTTGCCAAATCTAAAATACAACCCATTAATCCTTAAAATACTGCTCAACAAATGCTTTTTCAACGACTAAATGATTGAGCGTTTCTTGAATTAATTCAACGTTCAAAGACGCATCATTTAAACCTTGATTCTTATTTCGATTGGCCAATTTTTGATACATTAACTGAGCTGATTTGAGGCAATTAATGCTCGTTTCCAAAAGATTTAAAACGGTATTTTTACTATTCGGTAAACGTTTTTTATTGTCCACATCTTTCCGAATTTGCGTGTATTCAGCAAATATTATCTGTGCTTTTTGATGGTGATATTCCGCTAAATTGTGCAACGCCATTAAATCATTTGCGTTAAAATTAATAATCCTAATCGATTGACTATAAACTTGTTGTGCTGAATCTAAACCTTGCCAAAGGCGAATAGTGTCTGAGAAATTGAAGGACGGAATGCTCGAATTCATTTGAGTACAATCGGCTTTATTTCTGAAACAATCAATCGAAATCGGCGCATTTAGGAGTTGCCACATTGGGCCTTGTGGCCAATGATTTTCGACAAATACTGAGGGGGCCATTAAAAAATATTTTTTATTGGAAACGGGCGTTGCGGCATCCCAAGTGGCATCGACTAAATGCCAATTACTGCCCCATTTAACCGCGTTCCAAGCGTGTCCTTCGCGCGCCAAATGCCCATCAATTGCCTTCCCGAAACCTTCAACAACGTAGGCTTCAATGCCCGAAATGCGGCACATCTCCCGCAGCGTTTTGGCATAACCCATGCACACAGCACGCTTCAACGCAACGACGTTGTAAGGTTCTTGGCGCAAAACGGTATCACCCGTGCGTTGTCGTTTGCGCGCATCGTCGTCATAGCGAATATTGCGCGTTAGCCAGTCGTAAATCGCCTCAACGCGCGAAGAATCGGTCGTTTTCCCCGCCGTAATTTGTTGCGTTAACTCAGCCACCGATTGCGCACGCATCGCCGTATTTCTAATTAGAAATAAAATACTCATTGCCAATAAAATGGTCTTTTTCATGCGTCAAAAATCAGTTTTATTATTGAATTATTTTTCAGAATGTAAAGTAAAAATTCAAAGCATTTTCAAAGGCATTTTCAAAGGCATTTTCAAAGTTCAATTAAATTGTAACACATTCAAAATCAGCTTTTTACAAAAAAATGGGACCCCTCAGTATAAAACGCTTTTTTTGAATAAAAACGCTTTTTTCCTCATTAAATGAACAAAACTTAAATGCTTTTCTAATTATTTAGCTGCTAACTTTGTGAATTAATTTTTAACCTATTTTCTTCATGTTTAAAATCCAAAGGCAATGAAAAAAGAATCTCAACGGGCGTGTATTTTTTGCAAATTCAAACTGTTGAAAATAAAATCGCGGTGAGGAAGTTGATTTTAGCACGATAATGTGATATTTGCGGTCGTTAATTTGAGCATAAATGAAAGACATTAGAAGCATTCCTACTTTAAAATCTTGATTTTATCCTCAAAAAAACGTTTCCCGAAGAACAATCGGGATGCCGTAAGTACGTCATATACTGAGGGGTCCTCTTTTTTTATTTTTACTAATTTTTTCGATAAATGAAGCTCATAAAATTCAGTTTTGAGAACAATCATACCGATTGGAAGTTGACAGAAACCAGCTTTCATCCGCGTTTGAATTTATTAGTCGGTGCTTCGGGGGTCGGTAAAACGAAGATTTTAAATGCCCTTAAAACGGCTATTTCGGTGGCTTCGGGAACGAGATTTAATACTTTGTTTGAAACGGAATGGACTTTAGAATTTGAACTAAATAAAGACATTTATTGTGAATGGAAAATAAAATTTGCCCCTCAAAAAGGCGATAGGAATGGTTCAGAAATGCCTTTAATTATTAATGAATTATTAGTAATAAATAAAGAAGTAATTTTTGAAAGAAACAAAGAAGACACTTTTTTTAAAGGGAAATTAACGCTAAACCTGAATCGAGAAGAAAGTTTAATCAGCGTTTTAAACGAAGAAAATGCGGTAAAAGACATTTATAATGTCTTTCAGAAACAGCCACATTCGATTGAATCAAATATAAGAGATTATAATCAAACCTCAGAATTATTTACTAAAACGCTTAACGAGTTAGCACGTAATTACGGGAATGTCAATGAGTTACGCGAATACAATCAATCTTTGTGGGTGAAATTGGCATTGCTTTATTCAATCGATTTTAAGGTTTTTAATCAAATAAAAAATACTTTTATCGAGATATTTCCAACCATTGAGGACATTAAATTTGATGTGGCTAAATTATCAAATGGCATTACTCTTTTTTATATCAAAGAACGCGGCGTTAAAAACTGGATTAGTCAATATGATATTTCCGCAGGAATGTTTAAAACATTTATTGAATTAGGACGCATTTATTTATCGCCCGATAATAGTTTAATTCTAATTGATGAATTTGAAAACAGTCTTGGCGTAAATTGCATCGATGCTGTTACAGAAAGTATGTTGAATTCTAACAGAAATAATCAGTTTATAGTCACAAGCCATCATCCTTATATCATCAATAATATTCCCGTAAAAAACTGGAAAATAGTCGGGCGCGAAGGCGGTCTTGTGCATATACACAACGCTGACGAATTTGGCATTGGCAAGTCGCGTTTGTCGGCTTTTATGGAATTACAACAATTAGATGTTTTTTTAACTGGTTCAGAATCAATTGTTTAATGAATATTTTTATTCTTGTTGAAGGTAAAACAGAACGGAAAATTTATCCAAAATGGTTAGCGCACCTCGTGCCTCATTTATCGAAAGTTGATAGACCTGCTTTGGTCAATCAAAATAATTATTGCATCGTTAGTGGTAATGGTTATCCTTCAATTTTAACGTTTTTAGAGAATTCAATTGAAGAAATAAATCAAGTTGGCGCATTTGATTTCTTCGTTTTAATTGCAGACGCAGACGATAAAAGTGTTAGTGAGAGAGAATCAGAAATTTGTAATTACTTAACTGAAAACAAGATAGAATTAAATAAATCAACGCAATTTGTTATTATTTTGCAGCGTTGTTGCATCGAAACTTGGCTATTGGGAAATCGTAAAATTTTCAAGAAAAATCCACAAGATCCAGAATTGATTAATTGGATTAAATACTACGATGTGTCCATAAACGATCCCGAATTGATGCTTTTGCCACCTAATTACACGGGTTCTATCGGTAATTTCCATAAAGTATATTTAAAAAAGTTGTTGGCTGAACGTCAAATTTCTTACAATGAAACTCAACCAAATGCAGTCGCTGAACCAAGTTATATTAATAATTTAATTACTCGATTTGGGCGAACAAAGCACATCGCAACTTTTGGTAATTTTCTTATTTTTTGCAAAAATATCAATCAACTAAGCAATTAATTCCGAAAAGCAAACACTTTTCGGATTTTTTATACCCCTCAGTATTTTGAATTAAAAAAATAAAAAATGAAGATTAAAGCGACATAATTAACTGTAAATCAATTGATTACTCACTTGGAACCTGAAACTTCAGCAATTTCCGCTTTGGGATTTTTACGGCGGCGTAGCTGCAAAATCTCGGTAATGTTTAAACAGCTAACTACATTTTTTCATGCGGTGTAACCGCAAAACTGCCTGTTTAGCGGTTACACCGCATGAAAAATTGGGCTTAGGTGGTTGTATTACCGAGATTTTGCAGCTACGCCGCAATTAGAAATTCCAAAGCGGAAATTGCTGCTGAAACTTGGAATCTGAAATTTGAAATTTGGAATCGCGCTTCATTTATCATTCATAACGCATCATAAAAAAAAGGATGGCTGAAAAACAAATATCAACCAAACATTTACTCGGCATAAAAGACATGACGCCCGAAGATTTGCACCTCATTTTTGAGACGGCCGACCAATTTATTGAGGTCATTAATCGCCCGATTAAGAAAGTGCCGTCGCTGCGCGATACGACGATTGTGAATCTGTTTTTTGAAAATTCAACGCGCACGCGGATTTCGTTTGAATTGGCGGAAAAACGTTTGAGTGCCGATGTTTTAAACTTTTCTTCGTCCGCTTCGTCGGTCAAAAAAGGCGAAACGCTGTTAGATACCGTCAATAATATCTTGGCGATGAAGGTTGATATGGTTGTGATGCGGCATCCTGCGCCCGGTGCGCCGCATTTTTTGTCGAAACACATCAACGCAAGCATCGTCAACGCGGGCGACGGTACGCACGAACATCCGACGCAGGCGCTTTTGGACGCCTTTTCAATTCGCCGACAACTGGGCAAAGTGGAAGGAAAAAAAGTGGCGATATTTGGCGATATTTTGCATTCCCGCGTCGCTTTGAGCAATATATTTTGCTTGCAAAAACTCGGTGCCGAAGTCGTCGTTTGTGGTCCGCCGACCTTGATTCCAAAACACATTGCGGCGCTTGGCGTAACCGTTTCTCACGACGTTCGGAAAACCTTGGAATGGTGCGATGTGGCAAACGTTTTGCGGATTCAAATGGAGCGCCAAGAGACAAAGTTTTTTCCGTCAATTCGAGAGTATGCGCAGTTTTTTGGCATCAATGCCGAATTGTTGCAAAGCATTGGAAAACAGATAGTTATCATGCATCCTGGCCCCATAAATCGCGGTGTGGAATTGACATCTGATGTAGCTGATTCGCCGCATTCTATTATTCTCGACCAAGTTGAAAATGGTGTGGCGGTGCGCATGGCTGTCCTATATTTATTGGCCGCAAGACGTGATAATTAATAGCTATATTTACACACGTATTCGCGAATGTATTTGCGAATTCATTCGCACCCGTAACTGCAAATTTATTTGCAGAAAAAAGCAAGAAAAAAGCAAGAAAAAAGCAAGAAAAAAGCAAGAAAAAAGCAAGAAAAAAGCAAGAAAAAAGCAAGAAAAAAGCAAGAAAA
>JAYUKJ010000120.1:0-1664 GCA_043764555.1 Saprospiraceae bacterium | reverse complement strand
AATTAGGCGGCGACAAACCGCGCGCTTTTGTCAATTATCCTGGCGGACAATCGGGCAATCCCGGCAATAAACATTACGATGATTTTGTCGATAAATGGGCAAAAGGCGAATATTACGAAGCCATTTTTATGCGTAAAGCGGACGAAAAACACGACCGTTTGACGAGTGTGCAAACGTTTTCGCCCGAAAAACAGTAAAATACTGAGGGGTCCTTATTCGGTATAAAATATTGATTTTCAATCAGTTACAACCTTGTGCGGATTTAAAATCCGCGTAAGGTTTACATAATCTAATAAAAAAAATAAAAGAAAAATGGAAAATCCAATAGATAAAATTAATGATTTGAAAAACAATTTGACCGACGTTGACGGTCATATTGAAGCCGTAAAAGCGAAAGGCAATGCGTTGCAACAGAAGGCGAAAGAACTCGGCATTGGTGGCGGTGCGGTCTTGCTTTTGGGCGTCTTGACGCAACTGCTTTTCCCATGGTGGGTGAGCGCGATTGCGGCGTTTTACGTCGGTTTGTGGATTGCGGACTCGCCTGCGAAAAGCTACGCGTACGGCTTCGCGGCGATGTTTTTGATGTGGAGTGTTTACGCAGGTTTCCAAAGTTCGGCAAACGGCGGACTGATTACGACGGCGTTTTCCAACGTTTTTGGCGGAAAATTGAGCGGCGGTCAATTGATTGGGGCGACTGGATTTATCGGCGGCTTGGTCGGCGGTTTCTCGGCAATGACGGGAACGCTGTTGCGCCAAATTTTTCAGAAAGAAGTCGCGTAATATCATAGCTAACGTCGGCGAGGTTTTGAACCTCGCCGACGTTTATCAAAATAAAAAAAGGGACCCCTCAGTATAAAACCCTTTTAAACCCTTTTTAAACACTTTTTTATGTGCTTTTGTCTTATTTTTCACTTTTATACTGAGTGGATAGTCAATTTAATGCTGTCGGGTTGATTTTTTCGAATTCAACGTCGGCGAGGTTTTAAACCTCGCCGACGATTTTCACGCCAAACAAATGGCTCGATAACTTTTACAGTTGTCGAGCCGTTTTTTTATCGTTATTCTTCTAAATCAATGGCATCAAAAATTTTATTTTGCAATGCCAAATTCAAGTAAAAATAATCGGTATTTTCTAACAGCGTAAAGCCTAAATTTTGGTAATAACTAAACATTTTGTAGTTAGAAAATTCAATATCTTTGGGCAAATCGCTGATGTGCATTTGCTTTTCCCACGCGTTTTTGTTGTCTTCTGCGTACTGGTACTCCTGTTGAAGCGGAAAGGCTTTGAGAATGACTAAGTCGCAACAACCCGAAAAACGCAAAATGATGTCTTTAATCATTTTTTTTCCGATGCCTTTTTTTCGCCATTCGGGCAGCAGTTCGATGCGGCTAATGACCAATAAATTGCCGCTTCCTGCCATGTCTTCGCTCGCCAAAGGTTCCGCAAAATCGTTTTCATCAAAGTCGATAATCGTTTGTCCAATTTCGGACAGAAACTGCGAATTATCGAAAACTTCGTAATAACTCACGCCATTGTTTATCATCAAACTCATCAAAACTAAGGACGCTTCAACCTTACCAATCAAGTCGTGTTTAATCGGGTCTTGGGCATTATCGTCGTGATAAATATCGATTTTATAATCATTTATGTACCGATTTGCCTC
>JAYUKJ010000119.1:0-1665 GCA_043764555.1 Saprospiraceae bacterium | reverse complement strand
TAAAAATCTTATAAAATGTTGATTATCAATGTGTTCAACTTTCCAAAAGTTTAAAACTTTTGGAAAGTTTGTGTCGATTATTTTAGCCTAACTACTTAGGCTATCTATTCTTTCATTTTAGTTCCGTTTTCAAAAAGAAAAGCCGTTTAAAACGTGATGTTTTAAACGGCTTTTTCTGTTCAAAAAGGGGGTTATACTGAGGGGTCTCTTTTCTTACAATTGTTTCACCATCTCTAAAAATGCATCGAGCCGATACGCACCATCCACTTCTTTCTTGTCAAAAACCATGAAATATTTATAGTTCGATTTTGCCCACGCGCGCCCTAATCGGATTTTGGCGGTGCTTTCGGCGTTTGCCAAATGATCGCCTTTGGGTTCGATGGCCAATATTTTGCCTGATTTGGTGACGGCAATGAAGTCGGGATAATGGTTCACAAAACCGTTGATGCAAAAATGTTTGCGCTCGCCGTTGCGCGTCCAAAAACGGATGTTGTCGAGCTGCGAAACGGCTTCAATCACTTTTTCTTCCCACGTGTTGAGTTCGCCTTCTTCTTGGTACAAAGATTTGATAATGCTTGACGCCGCTAATTTTGTGGGCGAAATGGTTGGCGGAAACACGTAGTTTGGTTTCAGTTTAATGCGGTCGGTGTCCAAGCCTTTGCGGAACTCCTTTTCCGCAAAATCTACTTTCACTTCTTCGATTTTCTTCTTTATTTTTTGCGCGTAAGCGTATTGATTGTTGATAAAATCCTTGAACTGTTCATCCTTAAATGTACCGAAAATGTTTTCAATGTACTTCCGCAACTCGCTGTCGGGAATCGGATATTGACTGCCGATGCTGCGAATGACAATCTCGGCGGCGTCTTTCACGCGGCGGTGTTGACGCGTGGGGTCGAGAAAGAAATTGAGCAAGGTTTCCTTTTGGCGACCGCTGATTTGAAAGCGTTTGGGACGGTGGTCTTTGTCGGTTTCGTCCAAATCGACGCGGTATAAGTCGGCAAGGATGTCGTTCCAACTAATTTTAATCTCTTCTTGACTCAATTTGAAATATTTGAGCAATTCGTCGGCGTGGAAAAGCACGTCTTCGTCTTTGGCGAAAAAGCCGCCCGTGCCGGGTACTTCAATGAAGTATTGCGGGAGTTTGATGGTGACGGCTTCCGCGTGGAAGACGTCCCGAATCGGATATTGTTTCACAGTGCCTTGCAATGCTTGCGGAATGATAGAATTTGGTGCTTGATTGGTTGACTCAATGATGTTTTGCAGCGCCGCATTTGCTTCGGCGGCTTGTTGCTGAATGGCTTCAAAAGCGGTCGTCGTCGTCGTGGCGGTGGGCAATTGGATGTTGCTCAAATCGAGCGTTTCCATTGTGCTTGTGTCAACAGTGGCACTCGTTTCTGCGCTTTCGGGCGTTGATTCTGTTGTCGTTTCAGCTGTTGTTTCTGCCGTCAATTCGGTTTCTGATGTGCCAAAAAGCGAAAGGTTTTGCCCAAAAGACGTTCCAAAAGGCGTCGATACTGAGGGGTCCTTCGGCGGCGTCTCGGTGGTTGAAGTGGGCGTTTCGGGCGTTGGTTCGACGGGTTTTGTTTCCGCAAGGCGGTACTCGCTGCTGCTGAATCCTGATTTGTTCAAGGCTTTAACGACGTTGCCGACGGTGTCTAAAAATTT
>JAYUKJ010000118.1:0-1666 GCA_043764555.1 Saprospiraceae bacterium | reverse complement strand
GACAAATCGACCGAATGCAAAACACAGCGCCGCTGGAATCACGAAGATGGCCAGCATCTGCAGCAAATTGGTCAGTGCGTTCGGGTTTTCATACGGGTAAAAGCCTTGAAAACACGTCGTTTTCAAGGCTTTTTGGGTTTTATACTGAGGGGTCCCTCTTTTCGTTATTTTCAATAGAAGCGCAACCTTTTTGAGTTAAACGCCGAGTGGATTTCTTTTTTCTGATTATATTTGCGGGTAAAATAATTAGACAATGGATTTACCTAAGATACTTTTTTGGGATTCTAACATCGCCAATATTGATTATGAGCAGCACGCCCGCAGCATCATTGAGCGGGTCATTACGCGTGGTACATTGGCAGATTGGAAAATGATTAAAGACTATTATGGACTTGAGCGCGTTGAACAGGAGATTTTACAAATGCGCACACTCGATGAAGTAACACTCAATTTTTTTAGCCAATTTTTTAACAAACCAAAACAACAGTTCAGATGCTACACACAAAATGCGTTGACCCAGCAACTTTGGAACTACTAAGACGTCTTACGAATCTTCCTTTCTTAAATGACTTTTATTTAGTCGGCGGTACAGCTTTAGCCTTGTATTTATGGGCATCGCAAGTCCATTGATTTAGATTTGTTTACCAATAGCGACGTGGATTGGGATGCGCTGAACGATGAGATTTTAACGCTTGGCGAATGGCAGTCTTTCCATCGTCGAAAGCGCATTTATCAAGGCTATCTTGAAGGTGTGAAAGTTGATTTCGTGCATTATCCTTATCTGCCTTTAAATCCTATCAATCTCGTTGAAGGTTTTCGATTGATTTCCGTAGAAGATATTTCTGCCATGAAACTTTCTGCGGTTACGGGGCGTGGGACTAAAAAAGATTTTTTCGATATTCATTTGTTATTACAGACTTTTTCGTTGGCTGAGATGGTGGTTTTCTTTGAAAAGAAATTTCCTGAAATTGGAACATTCCACGTTATCCGAAGCCTAACTTGGTTTGAAGATGCTGAAAAAGACATCGACCCCGACTTGTTTGAAGAAGTCTCTTGGCAAGAAGTTAAATCAGTTATCAAAACAGCCGTTAATGATTATCTGAAAGCGCTGTGATACGAGGTTTTAAATCTTGAATCACTTTTGCATTCCACTAATATCTAAAAAAAGATTCCGCCGAAAGGCAAAAGAAAGACCCCTCAGTATAAAACCCCAAAAGCCTTGAAAACACGCGTTTTCAAGGCTTTTTAAGTCTTGTACTTAGGGGTCCTAAAAAAATCAATTTTTAACAAATTTAGACACCACCGTTTCTAATCCACTTTTGAACTCAATCCAATACACGCCTTTGGCTAAATCAACGACGGGAAGCGTGAGAGATTGCACGTCTTTATGGATGTTATTTTTATAAAAAACAAGGCGTCCGTTGGCATCAAAAACGGAAAGGGCGCGCGCGGCATCCGAAGCGTTTATTAAGTCAATCGTTAGTTCTGATTCCCTTGTAATCAGATTTGGAAAGACGTTTACGGTAAATTTACCTTTGTCTTTTTGTACCGAAACGACGGGAGAATACGCCGTTTTACCGTTATTATCCATTTGTTTCAAACGATAATAAACGGTATTAAAAACGTTGTTATCCGTAAAATTATAGCTGTTTAAAGCAACTGAATT
>JAYUKJ010000117.1:0-20649 GCA_043764555.1 Saprospiraceae bacterium | reverse complement strand
TACGTTGTGCATCGTTTTGAATGCGTTCATTTTTCAATCTTTCTTTTGCACGCTCGGCCCGTTGCCGATACCGAAAAACTTGCCAAAGCATTAAGGCGAGTAAAAAAAGGCTCAACAACAGACCCCTCAGTATATTGAGGTTTTTGGACTGCTCCGCAATTTCTTGTTCTTTTAATTGCGTATCTTTCTGATTAACAATGAGTTGTGCTGATTGTAAATCTTTAATCTGTTCAGCTTCTTTGAGTTCTGATGCCGTTTTTTGCAATTCTAAATCCTGAATATCTTGTTCGCGTTGCGCGGCTTTTAGAGCGACGCTGTTGCGTTCTGAAATGAGTTTTTGATTGCTTAAATCGAATTGTTGGCGTTGAAAAGACAAATCTTGAAGGGCATTTTTGCTGCGCAAACCTTGAATTTCACCTTCTTTTTTCGCCGTTTCAAAACGCGCTTGCAATTCGGTTAATTCATTTTGACGCGATTTTCCCGCAATACTGTCGTTCAAAGCGGTCAATTTCGTTTGAAAATCTAAAGCGTTTTTCAAATCATTTTTTCGCGAATAAATGGACACCAATTCCTCGTACGCTTCGGGCAATCCCGCGGTCGAATTGATGGCGCGCAATTGTTGAATTCCGCGTTCCACACTTTCGATACCTTCGGCATAGCGCCCAGAATTGTTGTAAGCCGCGCCGATATTGATGTGGACTTGGGCAATGAGTTCTTTCGCATTTTGTTTTTTATAAATATCAATCGCTTTGTGGTAGGTCTCAATGGCTTTGTCATATTGCTTTTCTAAGACATAAACAATGGCTAAATTATTGAGCGGCCGACCCGACGGACGTCCGAGTAATTTCGAAAAATCGTAGGCTTTTTGATAATAAAACGCGGCTCTTTGGTAGTCTTTGCGCCAATAATGGATATTTCCCAAAGAAGTTGACGTGATTTGAAGATGCGTTTTGTCGTCCAATTTTTCGGAAATAGCGTAGGCTTCCATCGCGTATTTTTCGGCTTCGTCATACTGTTTTTGATTGGATAAAATGACCGACATTCGTTCCAAAATCAGGCTTTTAACATCAAGATTACGCATGCTTTCGGTGCTTGAAAGCTGCGTATTGTACATATCTAAAGCCTTCAAATAGAGTTTAGACGCCTCGACAACGCGCTTTTGATGGTGCAAAACACGGGCATATTCAGCGGTCAAACGGGTTGTTATTTCGGCGCGGCTGTCCTTGTTTTCAAGGCTTGACTCGTAGGCTGCCGCCGCTTTGTCGAATTGTCCTGCCACACGACACGCCATGCCGACGTGCCGATTTGCCCAACAGATTTGCGCTTTGTCGCCGCTTTTTTCGGCTAATTTAACCGCTTTTTCCGCAAAAAATAGCGCATCCGTCGCATTTTCAGATTTTGAAAATTTTTCGGATTGTGCCAACCAAACGGAAATACTGTCGCTTGTGGACGTTTGTGCCGAGGAGAAAGGACCCCTCAGTGTAATGAGTAAAATGCAGATAATTCTAAGTATCATTTATGAATCGAGTTGGTTATTATCGTAAATCGAAAGTTTTTAAACAAGGAAACGTCGGCGAAGTTTTAAGCCTCGACGACGTTATGGTCTTTATAATGCACAAAAAAGTTCGGAAAGGCAATATGCCTTTCCGAAGGGTTAAGTAACAAAGAAAATTTTAATGGGGATAGCAAAAGCTAAAGAATTCAACGGTTTTTTTAAGTAATGCTGTTTTTAAGGGCAATAAATACAAGTAAAAAACTAAATAAGTAGATTGGAAATAATAAGTTTTTAAAAGCCTTTAATTCAATTGAAATCAATCAATTATTGAACAATTATTAATTAAAAAAATAGCATTTTTTATTAATTCCTCAGTGGTTTTTAATAAGATAAATTGAGCGGTTTAATGGGTGAAAAATGGGCGGTATAAGTAGCGTTTATAAAACGCTAAGTTATTGATTTTCAGTGTTTTAAAGACGGGCTTCAAGACTAACTAAATAAGTAGATTTGTGGCTTTAAAAAAGGCGAATTAAATAAAAATTAAGTGATTTAATAAGTTGTTAAATAGAATAGATAAATTGGATTTGTTGACATTGGTTTAATAGATTTTAATGATTAATTAAAGGATGATAAATGAGGTTGTACAGGGTGTTTTTTGAGTTCGTAATTATAATTTGTTGCTTCGCTTATTGCTAAATATTTATTGTTTTGAACATCGCTAATCTCGTTAGTGTTTCAAAGTACCTATCATAATTTGTTGCTTTGATTCTCAAATGTACAACGCCTCAATGACCGCAATTAGACAATGAGTGAAAAGGGTGTTTGAGTGTGTGAAAAGGGATTTTTGGCGTGTTAAATTTTTTAATGGGAAAAAGAATCGACGTTTGTGGACGTTTAAACACATCAAACGCCCTTTCTTTGCGCACAAATAACGCGTCTAAAATCATTTTTAAATATCAAAAAATGCTAAAAATCAACAAAATACTGAGGGGTCCTATTTGGGCTTTTCTATTGACTTTCACGGCTTTAGTCCATGGACAAAATGACGTAACTCAAACCCTTCGCGGACGGGTTTTGGACGCCGTAACGAACGCGGGGATTGCATCGGCTTCGGTCATTTTATTGAAAAAAAACGTTCAAATAGCGGCGGATACTGAGGGGTCCTTCCGAATGGAAAAAATTGCCGTTGGTCGGTACAATCTATCCGTGAAATGCATTGGTTATCAATCTATTACGATTGAAAATGTGATTATTGAATCGGGAAAAGAAACCGTTTTAACACTCCAAATGACGGCTTCAAACACCGTTTTAGAGCGTTTTGAAGTAAGTTCAGTAACATCAAGTTTGTCCAAAATTGGCTTGGCGCAAAGCATCAATATGGAGACTTTACAGCGGGTTCCCGCCAATTTTAACGACGTTGCGCGGATGCTCACAAACGTCGCGGGCGTGGCGGGAGAAAGCGACGCGGCTAACCATATTTCGGTGCGCGGCTTGTCGCCGAATGCCTTGCAGTGGTATTTGGAAGGCGCCGAAATTGTCAATCCAAATCACCTGTCAAACGCCGCAACGTCAAGTGACCGCGCGACGCAAAACGGCGGCGGCGTATCGATTTTTTCCACACAAGTTCTCGAACGCGTCGATTTTTACAAGGGTGCGTTGCCGACGGACGGCGGAAATGCGCTCGGTGCCATCGTGGATGTGCGTTTTCGGAACGGCAATAATGAGAAAAAAGAGACGACGTTGGGCATCGGTTTGGTCGGTTTAGACGTCGCTACGGAAGGGCGTTTTTCCAAAAAATCGAAGGCATCTTACCTCATCAATTATCGGTATTCGACGGTTGGTTTGTTGTCAAAACTCGGCGTTCCACTCGGCGATGAAGCATCAGCTTTTCAGGATTTTAGCTTTAAATTGCATTTTCCTACGCGAAAAATGGGCAATTTCGACGTTTTTGGCGTGGGCGGCATTAGTGAAAACGTTTTTGTTCATAAAAAACGCGCCGATTGGTTGACTCAAAAAGACAGTCAAGATATCACGTTTAAAAACAATATGGGCGCGATTGGCGCGAGTCATTTTATTAGAATAAATGATAAAGCGACTTGGGAATCTGTGGCGGTTTTGTCGGCTTTGGAAAATTCACGCGTCGCGGTTGGTTTTAATGCGACTGATTTGCCCGTTCGCGTATTTAATTTTAACAATATTAACCGCAAACTTTACATCAGAAGCCGCGTGACTTACCAATTTAAAAACGCTTATTTAGTCGCGGGAGCCATGGTTAAAAATGAATTTGTTGATGAATTGGGTAACTATAAATTCGATAATTTAAAAAATCCAAATAGCGAATACCGTGATATTAGCAAAGGTCAAGGGATGTTTTATATGCCTTTTGCGGATTTATCAGGCAAAATGGGCGAGAAATGGGCTTACACGCTCGGTTTACGCGCCAATTATTTTAGTTTCACCAACAAATTATCCATCGAACCCACGGCGTCAATTCGGCGTAATTTAAGAGAAAACGAGACGCTTAAATTGTCGTACAGTCGTCAAAATCAATTGCTAACGCCAGCTTTCTATTTTTCTCGATTTTTTGGCGCACTGTTGAATCGAACAAACGAACTTGATTTTATTAAATCGGATAATGTTGATTTAACCTATAATCGGCGTTTGCCAAACGGCGTTCAAGTTACCGCCACGCTTTTTGGGCAGTTTTGTAAGAACGTTATTTACTACAATCCAAACAATACTTTCGAAGATTGGTCAATGCTTGATAATTTAGTGCCTTTCGGAACGGATGGAAATATAGGATTAAATAATACTGCACAAACCGTTGGTATTGAGGCAAATATAAGTAACACTAATAAAAACGGTTGGTTTTGGCAAGCTAATGTAACGCTTTTTGACGCGTCTTTCAAGGATAGCTATTGGGGTAGCAAGCGTTCTTTGGAAAATAATAGTCGATTTATTTTTAATGGGTATTTTGGAAAAGAATGGACAGTTGGTAGTCGAAATAGCACCTTTTGGGGCGTCGGCAGTCGAACGATACTGAGGGGGGGCAATAATCAGCGGCTCACGACGTTGCTTTTTTATCAAAACAGCGGGTCAAAGCAAATTGCCAATTATTTCCGCAGCGATTTGAACATTTATTTGAAAAAAAATCACCGAAAATGGAGTTCAATCGTGCAGTTAGACATTCAAAATGTGACGAATCGGCTCAACGAACAGTATTATTATTACGACACATATTTGCGAAAATTGACCCCTCAGTATCAACTCGGTTTATTGCCGAATTTAAGTTACAGAATTTCGTTTTAATAGCGTTTTGATTGGTGTATAAATAGTGTTTCAATTGGTTAATTATTTCATTAAAAGCAGTGCATTTTAATTAATTTAATTGCGCATTAAAATACTTTATTTTTGACTAATTAATTATCTTTTCATTTAAAAAAAAACAGAATTAAATTTTGTGTTCATTTATGATTAGAGACACCCCTCAGTATAAAAGCTATTTTTTACACTTTTAGCACCAAATTTTATATTGTTTAAATTAAATTATCTTTTATTCATTTTCAATTAAAATTTATTTATTTTTATCTGTAATTTTGAAAAGAAAACAGAGCGATTAAGTGGTATGAAATCCATTTAATCGCTTCGTTTTTTTAGTTAAAAACAAGGCATTTTCTAAGTCACGTTTTAGGTCTAAAATACGGCTAAAACAGCATATTTTTTTATAGCTTTATGTCGAGCATGATATTTTATCACCACAAAACATCCTTTCCTGTGAAATCGATCCTAACTGTAATTTGCGTGGTCGCAATACTCTTCTCAACAAAAGCACAAAACAATTCAGATAAAAAGACAATGACTTGGGGTGAAACCGATTTGGTTGACCGCCGAATGTCCGTTTATCCCGCCGACCCGACCGCCGAAGCCGTCGTTTTGGACGCCGTTACGCGCCTTCGCGTCGAGATGAAGGACAATCATCCGCAACTAACTGTGCAGGTGCATCGCCGCATCAAAATCATCACGGACGCCGCCGCACAAGCGCAAGGGATTTTGAAACTCCCGATTGATTTGCCCGCAAATCGCGTGACAATGGGCGCAATTAAGGCACAATTGATTGATTTGAGCGACAATCAGCAAGTCATTCCGATTGAAGAATCGAAAGAAGGCAACGTTGAGCGCCTCATTTTGAGCCAAGTAAAAACGGGTTATATTCTCGAATACCGCTACGATTTTACGACCGACAGCGTGCCTGTTTTGACAAACTGGGCGTTTCAAGAAGGTTTGCCAATTCGCCGTTTTGAATTGTGGGCGAGTGTCAATTCGGCATTTGACTACGCCGTTTCGTTCCAAAATAAAGAAAAAATCAACGCATTTATAGACGCTAAAAGCAATGCTCGGGTGTTTGTCGCAACCGACCTACCCGCAATGCGCCTCAAAGCAGCTTCGTTGATAACGAGTGATTATTTGACGGCGGTTCGTTTTCAAATCAACAGTGCGAACGCCGCGGGTAGCAAGCAAGTTTACACGCAATCTTGGCGTGAATTGGCGCAAAATTTCTATAGAAACGAAAAATTGGGCGCGCAATATCTCCAAAAAAACAATTATGATAACCTTTGGCGCGCGATGCAATCGTCAGTCAATGGCGCCAAAAACGACGAAGAAAAAATCCGAACGGTGTATAATTTCGTCAATAAAAACGTAGAATGGAACGGCGAATGGAACATTTACGCCGCCGAATCGCTCAACACAGCCTACGAAAAACGCACGGCAAACAGCGGCGAAATGAACTTAATGCTCGTTGCTTGCCTCAATTCGGCGGGTATCCGCGCTTTGCCGATGTTCGTGAGTACGCGTATGCACGGAAAAGTGAATGTGAATACAGCGTTTGCGGGTCAATTTGACCACCTTGTTTGCCAAATTGAGGTGAACGGCGCACCGTGCTTTTTGGATGCTGGCGACAATGTGCGTCCCGTCGGAATGTTGCGCACGGAGGCGCTGAACGGTGACGGCTGGGTCTTAGATATCGCCAATCCGCAGTGGCTTAAAATCAACCCGACACTCAGCGTACGCCAAACTTTATCGACTTTTGCGCTGTCAAAAGAAGGTGATTTACGCGGTCGTTTCGTCAAAACGAGTAAAGGTTACCAAGCTGTGACGGAACGCAACGACCAAAGCCGTAAAAATACGACTAAATTGCTTCAAAAAGAGTATCAAGGCATCCGCATTGATAGCGTGACTACTTACAATTTGGACGCCAATTTAAGTGCTTCATTTAAAAGAAATTTTTACTGCGTTATTCCACAAGCAATTGAAGCAATTGACAACAAAATGACGCTTAAACCATTGTGGCACACGGGTTTAGAGGAAAATGTGTTGCCAAATCAACGCCCCTGCCCGACTGATTTGCTCTACCCTATTAGCGATTTACACGTCTTTAATTTATCAATTCCAGACGGTGCTTCGGTTGAAAAAATGCCTAAAGATGAGACTTTTGAATTTGCCGATAAAGGTGCTTCGTATCAATTTACGGCGGTTCAAAGCGGCAATATTGTGCAATTGACCATCCGTGTTCAAGTTGACCGCTTGCATTTTGAGGCGTCGGACTATTCTAAAATTAAAGAATTATTCGACCGCGTTGTCGCAAAACAAGCCGAACTTGTTGTGCTAAAAAACGTTCGGACGGAGCCTTTGAGCAGTCGGCGATAAGCGTGTTTGAGATTGGGCAACTCTTGAAAAGTTCTCAAATCCGAAAATAAGACCCCTCAGTATAAAATCGTTTTTTTCCTAAAAAAGCAACCGTTTACCCATTTATAAGGTTAAACGGTTGCTTTTTTTTGAATATTCTATAAATAAAAATAGGAAATTAAATGTTAAATCTGCTGGTCTCATGAAAAAACCAATTTAGCTTTGCCTAAAATCTATGAGAAATGGCAAATCTGTACGACCGCCTAATGAAAATAGACATGCCTATTTTGAGCCATGTTTTTGCACGCCGCATCGGCGTTAATTTGAGCAATGTCGATATGTTGAAAGACAAATTGCAAGTAACAATTGAGCGAGAAGCCGATTTTTGTTGCATTGTTCGACATAAAAAACGTAAGGATAATTTTATCTTTCATTTGGAATTCCAATCCGAAAACTACTACAAAATCAGGCGTGGTGCGCTTTATTACGCTATTTTAGCGGATAAAAACAATATGCCCGTTTGTCCGCTCGTCGTTTACCTCGGCAGCGCGCCTTGCACAATTACGACCGAATTGGTTGAACCAAACATGACATTTAAGTTTCATCTCATTAGTTTACGCGACATTTCCTACCGTGAATTTTTGAACGGCGAGACACCCGAAGAGATGGTTTTTGCCATTTTAGGTGACTTAGAAGGCGAACAAGCTGTGACGGTTATCGAAGCAATTTTGTCAAAAATTCAAGGTTTTGAAGAACAACGCGTGAAAAAATGCGCGATTCATTTGCAGATTCTGTCGAACCTTCGTAAATTGCAGCCATTAGTAACTAAATTTGTAAAAAGAATGCCACTAACAATTGATATTTCAGAAGATAAATTCCTGAACGAAATCTGCGACGCCTTTGAGGCACGTGGTGAAGCGCGGGGAGAAGCACGTGGTGAAGCACGCGCGGCAGCTAAAATTAAAACCGATATGGTTAAAGGACTTCTCGAATCGGGCAGATTTAGCGTAGAAGAAGTGACCGAATTGGTCAAAACTTCGCTCGATTTTGTTTTAGATATCCAACAGCAAATGCTTAAAACGGCTAAGAAAAAGAAGGTATCTAAAAAATAGGACCCCTCAGTATAAGACCCATTTTCAAGCATTTTCAAGCATTTTCACAAAGAAAATAGACCCATTAAGTTGTAAAGACTTAATGGGTCTATTTTTTACATTTGCCGCTCGTTGACAATCATTGATTTTGGAAAAAAATATGCGTTATGAAATATTTATTGGGTTATGACCTTGGCAGTTCATCGGTCAAAGTGAGTTTAATGGAAGCAGCGACGGGCAAAACGCTCGCTTCGGCGCAATCGCCTTCGGCAGAAATGGCAATGATTGCCCTGCACGAAGGTTGGGCGGAACAGCATCCCGAGATATGGTGGGCAGAACTCGTCAATGCGACGAATAAATTACGGGGTCGCTTTGCGTTTCATCCCGACGAAGTGGGTGCGATTGGTATTAGTTATCAAATGCACGGTTTGGTTTTAGTGGACAAAGACCAAAATGTGCTGCGTTCATCAATTATTTGGTGCGATAGCCGAGCCGTAGATATTGGAAATCAAGCATTTACGCAATTGGGCGAACGCTATTGCTTGGAGAATTATCTGAACTCACCCGCTAATTTCACGGCGTCAAAAGCGCGTTGGGTGATGGAAAACGAGCCTAAAATTTGGCATAAAGTTGATAAACTCATGCTCCCAGGTGACTTCATTGCTATGCGCATGACGGGCGAAGTTCGGACAACGGCGTCGGGTTTGTCGGAAGGCATCATGTGGAATTTCAAGCGGCGCGGTGTTGCCAAATCACTGCTTGATAATTACGATATAGAGCGGAATAAAATCCCCGAAATCGTTGAAACCTTTGGTAATCAAGGTTTTATGTCATCAAAAGCGGCGGCCGAATTGGGTTTGAAAGCGGGAACGCCAATAACCTATCGCGCGGGCGACCAACCCAATAATGCCTTTTCTTTGAACGTCTTGAACGTCGGGGAAGTAGCGGCAACGGCTGGTACGTCGGGCGTCGTTTACGGCATTACCGACAAAGCCGATTATGATGCCCAAAGTCGCGTCAATACTTTCGTTCATGTCAATGATTCTGAGACCAATACGCGTAATGGTGTTTTGTTATGTGTTAACGGAACGGGTATCTCAAACGCGTGGATTCGCCGAGCAACGGGCGGCTTGTCTTACGACGACATGACGGCTCAAGCGGCTAAAATCCCCGTCGGTACTGAGGGGGTCAAAATTTTGCCGTTTGGCAATGGCGCCGAAAGGATTTTCAATAATAAACAAATTGGTTCATCCATTTTTGGCATTGATTTCAATCGGCATTCGGCGGCACATTTGTTCCGCGCCACGCAAGAAGGCATCGTTTTCGCGCTCAATTATGGCTTAAACATCATGCAAACCGTCGGTGTAAAAGTCGAAACGGTGAAGGCGGGCAAAGCAAATTTGTTCCTAAGTCCCCTTTTTCGCGAGGCTTTTGCCAACACGACGGGCGCAACAATTGAGCTGTTCGACACGGACGGTGCGACGGGTGCGGCGCGTGGTGCGGGCATCGGGTGCGGGCTCTATAAAAACGAAAAAGAAGCGTTCGTTGGCTTGGAAAAAATGGGGACAATTGAGCCAAATGAGTCGTTGAAAGCGGCTTATAGGGAGGGGTACGAAAATTGGTTAAAAGTGTTGAATGAGCAGTTGGATGTAATATTGAATCACTCAAAAAACGGACCGCAGTGAGTAAATATGTAGGCTAATTGTCTCTTAAATCAGACAACAATGCCCGCTCAGTATGAAATCCTTTTTTACAAATATACCCATAAAATAACGGGAAAATTTTTAATAACGATGTTTTCTACTGTGTCAACGTGTCTAAAAACATCATCTGTAAAAGAAACTGAGCCTAATTATCAAAAATTTTAATCAAAAATTTAAACCCATCTATTTATGGCAAACCCCAAAGAATACTTCGATGGTATTCCAAAAATAAAATTTGAAGGACGCGGAACGGACAATCCTTTGGCGTTTCGCTGGTACGATGAAAACCGCGTTGTTGCGGGGAAAACGATGAAAGACCACATGAGGTTTGCGGTCAGTTATTGGCACACGTTCTGTGGCACGGGCGGCGACCCTTTTGGTGCAGGAACGAAGGATTTTGCGTGGAATAAGGGCAAAGATGCGGTCACGCGAGCGAAGAAAAAAATGGATGCAGCCTTTGAATTCATCACTAAATTGGGCGTTCCATATTACTGTTTTCACGATATTGACCTCATCGAAGAAGGTGATTCTATTGCCGAATACGAGCGCAATATGGCCGCAATTACCGAATATGCCAAGCAAAAACAAGCCGAAACGGGCGTAAAACTCCTGTGGGGAACCGCTAATTTGTTCAGCAATCCACGCTACATGAACGGTGCTTCGACGAATCCTGATTTTGCGGTTGTCGCTCGGGCGTCCGTTCAAATCAAGGCGGCGATTGATGCAACGATTGCTTTGGGCGGCGAAGGTTACACATTTTGGGGTGGCAGAGAAGGTTATTTGAGCCTTTTGAACACCGATATGCAACGTGAGTTGGACCATTTAGCGCAATTTTTGACCGTTTCTCGCGATTATGCCCGCGCACAAGGTTTCAAAGGCACATTTTATATTGAACCAAAACCTTGCGAGCCGTCAAAACATCAGTACGATTACGATGCGGCAACGTGCATTGGTTTTTTGAAAAACTACGGTTTGGAAAAAGATTTTCAAATGAATATTGAAGTTAACCACGCAACTTTGGCGGGACACACGTTCCAACATGAATTACAAGTGTCGGTTGATAATAATATGTTGGGCTCGATGGATGCTAACCGTGGTGATTATCAAAATGGTTGGGACACCGACCAGTTTCCGAACAGCATTGGCGAATTGACCGAAGCCATGTTGGTGGTTTTGGAAGGCGGTGGTTTCAAAACGGGTGGCATTAATTTCGACGCCAAAACCCGCCGTAATTCAACCGATTTGGACGATATTTTTCTCGCGCACATCGGCGGTATGGATGCTTTCGCGCGCGCTTTGGTTGCCGCAGACGCCGTTTTGACCCAATCACCTTACCGCAAAATTCGCAGAGACCGTTACGCGTCGTTCGATTCTGGCGACGGAAAATCGTTTGAAACAGGTAAATTGTCGCTCACGGATTTGCGCACAATTGCTTTGAATAGCCCTGAGCCTACGCAGAAAAGTGGCAAGCAAGAATGGTTGGAAAACATCATCAATGATTATATTTAAAACCGTCAAACGTCGTCGGCAACTTTAGTTGCCGACGACGTAAAATGCCGCGCTTGATTGGGTTCAAGTACGGCATTTTTAGCTTTTTTGGGTGATTTTATGTGAAAAATGAGGTTTATACTGAGGGGTCTTATTTTTGAAAATTACCCAACCTTTTTTTTAAACCAACCGTCTTAATCGTTAAGACGCACGAAGAAACACGTTTAAGCGTTCGTATTGAAAATCTTTTTTAATCAATTAAATTCACTAAAAATGAAAGTATCAAAATCATTATTGCAAGCCATCGCGGTGGCGGTTGTCGTGGGTGCTGGTGCCGTTTTGACGCTTATTTCTGCTAATTTAAAACGAAAAATCACTATGGTTAAATTATGATTTTTTTATTTACGTGGCATTAAATAGCCGATTAAACACGCGCGTTTAATCGGCTATTTAATGCCACAATCGTCATCCAAAAATTAGCAAGACCAATCCGTGGACAAGTTTTCATTAATCCTTATTGGCAATATTCGCCGCTTCAAAACTCGACATTTCGTTCAAAAATGCCACCGCCGAGCGCACAATCGGCAACGCAATCGCCGCGCCCGTGCCTTCGCCAAGCCGCAAAGAGAGTTGCAAAATCGGTTTTTCATTAAAAGCGGACATCATGTGTTTATGCCCATTTTCGTGCGATTGGTGGCAAGGCAAAGCGTAATCTTTAACATTTTCATTTATAAAAACTGCCGCCAAATAGGCCGCCGTCGCAATAAACCCATCGACTAAAATCAACATCCGTAATTCAGCCGCTTTTAGATAAGCCCCGAGCATCATCGCCATCTCAAAACCGCCAAAATGGGCGAACATTTTGAGCATTTCTTCCGCCGAGCCTTCGCCGAAAAAAGGAATTTTCGCATTACTATTTGCTTCGTTGATAATGTCTAATTTCCGTTCAAACTGTTCATCGTTTACGCCCGTTCCTCGACCAACACATTCAGAAATATTGGCACGCGTCAAACGGTGCATAATCAAGCTCGCCGCCGTTGTGTTGCCAATGCCCATTTCACCAAAACCGATGACATTGCAGCCCGTTTTTGCTTGAATATTTCCAACAATATCACTGCCGCGGCGCATCGCTTCTCGACATTCGTCAAGCGACATTGCGGGTGTTCCATCGTGAAAATTTGACGTAGAATGCCGCATTTTCACGTCTAAAAGTGCATTATTTGGCTCAAAATCGAAATTTACGCCCGCATCGGCAACCGTCAAAGCGATGCCGTTTTGGCGACAAAAAACGTTAATTGCCGCACCACCATTCAAAAAATTTAAGACCATTTGGTAAGTAACTTCCTGCGGATAAGCACTCACGCCCGACCGCGCAATACCGTGGTCGGATGCAAAAACAACGATATTTGGCGCCGTTAAAATGGGCGATTCTGTACGCTGAATCAAGCCAATTTTGAGCGCGATTTTTTCTAAATCACCCAATGCACCGAGTGGTTTTGTCTTGAAATTTATCTTTTTTTGGAGGAGTTCGGCGCGTTGTGCATCCGCCGTTGACGCAATTGCATAGGTCATTTTACTTATTTATTTTGTAAGATTTTAGCTGTGTTGAGTGTCGTGTGGTTAAGGTTCGCGCTATTTTTATTCGCAAAGAAACGCTTTTGGTGTGCCTAAGTGTTCCATTTTTTCAAAGAAAAACGTTCGTGTTTAAAATTGAGAATGGAAATCGAACCAAAATCAACGTTAAAATCGAAGGTTTTTTCCAACGGAACGCCGATTGCGGCGTGCAGCAAAGCGCGAATTGTGCCACCGTGAGCAATTATAAGCAGAGATACTGAGGGGTCTATTTTTTTCGTCATTTCTGTCAAAAAATCGGCACAACGGTCGGCAAGTTGTTGGTACGTTTCGCCATTTGGCGGCGCAATTTCGATGTAATTCATCATCCATTCATTGAGCGTTTCGGGGTCAATATCGCCCCATTTTTTGCCTTCCCAATCGCCAAAATTCAACTCTTTTAAGCGATTATCGGTCTCGAAAGTCGTCGAAAAATGCGTACTAAATGCGCCAGCCAATTGCGTGCAGCGACTTAAAGGACTGCTGATTAAAACTACTTTTGGCAACTTAATCAACGCCAATTTGTCTTTCAAATTAATCAATTCCGTTCTAAAATTATCAGAAAGACCGACGTCTGATGCGCCATAAATCGTTGATTTTGGGACGTTTGTCTCGGTATGTCGAATGAGATAAATAGTCATAAGTTATCGAATTTAGAAATTGCCCCAACTTTATCAAACAATTCATTCAAGGACATTTGAACGTGCCGCACATCTTGCCAATCTTTCAGCACAACGCCCAATGTTTGTTCGACGATTGTTTTGTCCAAATAGTCAAAATGTAAGGCGGATAATGCTTGCGCCCAATCCAAAGTTTCGGCAATTCCGGGCGTTTTTTCCAATTTCATTTGCCTTAATTCTGCCATAAAAGCGCAAATTTGACGCCCCAAACGGGCATCAATTTCGGGTACTTTTGAGCGCACAATTTGCAGTTCTTTTTCAAAATCGGGGTAGCCGATGTAGAGGTAAAGGCAGCGACGGCGCAAGGCTTCTGACAGCTCACGCGTGCGGTTGCCCGTGACAATAACGTGCGGAATCGAGGTGGCTTTGACGGTGCCAATTTCGGGAATCGTGATTTGCCAATCGGACAGCACTTCGAGCAAGAAACTTTCAAATTCTTCGTCGGCGCGGTCGATTTCGTCAATCAATAAAACGGGAGATTTTGACTGCGAAATGGCTTGTAAAAGCGGTCTTTTGAGCAAAAACCGCGTAGAAAACAGTTCTTCTTCGATTTTTTCCTTCGATACTGAGGGGTCCCTTTCGTTGATTTTCAGGTGCAACAATTGCTGCTGATAGTTCCATTCGTAGAGCGCATGACTCGCGTCAAGCCCTTCGTAACATTGCAAACGGATTAAATCTGTATCGAGAAAACGCGCCATAACTTTGGCAATTTCGGTCTTTCCAACGCCCGCGGGACCTTCGATGAGCAAAGGTTTTTGGAGTTTCATGGACAAAAAAATGGACAAAACGAGACTCGGTTCACTGATGTATCCTTGCTCAAAAAGCAGGTTTTCAATTATTTTTAATTCTGGATTCTGCATTGTATTTTTTAAATTTGAAACAAAGCTATTAAAATTTGAGAACTTTAAAATAAATGTCCAAATTGGGCAAGTTTTATGGTATCACGGACTTTAGTCCGTGAATTTTTTTAACAGAAATAAATATCTTAATCATGCCAATACTCGTTATTCTTTGGCTTATTTTCGGTGTCTCCCACAGTCTTTTAGCGTCCACTAAAGTGCGGACTTTTTTTGAAAAATTAAGCAACAATAAACCGTATTTATTTCGATTAATTTACAATGTAATTGCGTTAATTATATTGTTTTTAATTGTTGAAAAAACAATGGAATTAAATGAATTAATACCTTTTTTTAGCGATTATTTTATAATTAAATTAATGGGAATTGCATTGATTTTAAGCGGAATTTATGTCTTATTTGGTGTTGCGAAACAAATGGATTTATTAGCGTTTTTTGGCTTTAAAAATGAAGAAATCAATGGCGATTTAATGACGGACGGTTGGTACAAAATAGTGCGACATCCTTTGTATTTCGGACTTTTTCTGTTATTTTTAGGCATTTTTTGCGTATTGCCCACAATTGGCATTGCTATTTCGGTAGTGTTTAGCAAGTTGTATATTTTGATTGGAATTGAATTTGAAGAACGAAAATTAAAGCGCGTTTTTGGTCAAAATTATGCAGCGTTTTCAAAAGGGAAAAAGAAATTTATTCCGTTTATTTATTGAATTAAAAAAACTATTAAAAACCCATTAAAAACACTTGTTTTAATGGGTTTTTTTGCATTTATACTGAGGGGTCCTTATTCAGTTTTTTCTGTGTAAATTACTCCTCCAAAAATAAATAAAAACATTTCTATTTTTTCTGTTGTAGTTTCAATTTCAGTCGCCAATGATTTGATGTATTCTAAATACAATTCGTAGTTTTTAACATTTTTGGGCGTATTATATGGATTAAGTGTTTCAAATTGACTATTTCTAAATTGGGATTTTGATAATCGTTCTACAATTTGACTGTCAAATATCAAAGCCTCATTTCCATTAATTTTTGTTTCTAAGAAATATATAATTTTCGTAAAAGTTGACAATCCTAAGCCTTTTATCGGTTCTACATTTTCTTTATAAAATGTCTTAAAATCAATTATTTTTCCATCTTTTTTAAGTATTTGTACTAATTCTTCCCATTTTTTGAAGTTTTCCAATAAGTCGGGCAAGTAGATATTTCTTCCATCCGTATATCCTTTTGGATAACCCCAATATATTGTCTCCAAGATAAATTGTGCAATATTATCGGATTTTGCAAGTTTCTTAAGCCTGCCTCTTGTGATATAAATTTCAACATTGTTTTTGAAAATTAAATCATTGATTTCTTTATACCACGTGTTGCTATTTTCAAGATTCTTCCAAGTTTCTCGTTTAATTCTAAAACCGTGTTCTTCAATCGGTAATTCGTCAATTAACTTTCTATATTTTTTCATTCTTTCTATTATTTTAAGTTGCAAATCTGTTTTATACTGAGGAGTCCTTTTTTGAATAAATTTAAACGCAAAATTAAACCTGAAAATTTAACAATAGAAGCCATTTGCTGTTTTGCCTTTAGTATTTTTACTATTTCCTCATTTTAAACTTGAAAATTGTCTTAATTTGCTTTTTTAAAACAATATACATTCATATAAAATAAAAGACAATGAGACAGAAGCAACAAATTTTGACCGCTTTGACGGTTTCCATTTTTATCATCATCGGTTTGCGGTTTGCGGGCTACAAAGAGCAGATTCCTTCGCCCGTTTTGTGGGTTTTAATAGCCATACAATTGGGTGTGAGTTATTTGTGGAAACCACAAACGCCTTAAATTAAGAAACAAAATTAGCGCGGCAAATAAATCTGCCGACGACCTTCGCCATGCCAGAATTACCAGAAGTTGAAACCTATCGCCGCTACATTCAAGCCGCCGCTTTTGAGCAAACCGTTACAAATATGACCTGCGAAGACCCGCGAAAATTGTTGTTGAACGACGAGTCCGAAATGCTCGAAATACTCAAGGGTGCGCGATTTATTGCCACAAAACGCGTGGGAAAGCACCTTTTTATTCGATTATCAACCGAAAATTGGTGGCTGTATATGCATTTTGGCATGACGGGCGATTTGCATTATTTTCATGAAGATGAAGAAACGCCCCGACACGCCCGCATCGTTTTCTACTTTTCAAACGGTTACAGATTGGGTTTTATTTGCCCTCGAAAGTTTGAACGCGTCGGCATTACGGACAATCCAGAAGCCTTTTTATTGAAGAAAAAAGTCGCCGAAGATGCTTTAGACATATCGAATTCGACGTTTTTTAAAAACATTCACAAACGAAAAATGCCGATTAAATCCGTCTTGCTCGACCAATCAACGGTGGCGGGTGTGGGCAATTGGATTGCGGATGATGTGTTGCATCGGGCGAAAATTTATCCTGAAAAATCGGCAGCTGATTTATCGGAAAAAGAAGTAAAAACGTTGCACAAAGCGATGCAATTTGTTATCAATCAAACAATTACGGTTGAAGCAAATTATGAATTACTGCCCGAAGATTTTTTGATTCACGCCCGAGGTTGGGGACGCGCAAACACGGAACCCAAATGTCCAAATTGCAAAACGGACGTCGTTATGATTCGTGTAGGTGGTCGTGCGACGTATTTTTGTCCAAAATGTCAAACCATTTGACCCAACCTTTTTTGAATCAAATCATACATTGAATGAATTATAACTTGGATCCCTGATTAAGCCTAAATTATCCATAAGTGCGGATACATATTGTATTTTACAGATTTTAAATAGGTCATTTTATGCCGACAAAATTTGATTGGAATTATGGGTTCATCACCGTCTTAGCGGGTGCCTTTTTTTTACCCTTTTTGGGCGGCGTTCACCTCTTTGATTGGGACGAAATCAACTTCGCCGAGTGCAGCCGCGAGATGATAGCGACGGGAAACTACCTACGTCCGCAAATTAATTTCGAGCCTTTTTGGGAAAAACCACCCCTTTTTATTTGGTTACAAACGCTTTCGATGCACATTTTTGGCGTCAGTGACTTTGCAGCCCGTTTGCCAAACGCCCTGTGCGGCATTTTTACGCTGCTCATCCTTTATCATATCGGGAAAAAACTCTATGATTCAACTTTTGGATGGCTGTGGGTACTGTCCTATTTTGGGTCGATTCTACCGCATCTTTACTTCAAAAGCGGCATTATTGACCCGTGGTTCAACCTTTTTATATTCTTAGCCGTCTTGTTTTTAATCAAAAATGAGGCGCGTGAAACGGCAAAAAACACGCCGCCAATCGACCGCCTCTCCCCGCTCAATTTAGTAATCGGTGGACTCTTTGCAGGCTTGGCGATGCTCACAAAAGGTCCCGTTGCCTATCTGATTATCTCGCTCACATGGTTGCTTAAATCGTTGATTTACAAGCAATTAAGTTGGAAAAAAACAAAGCAATACACCCTATTTTCCCTCATTGCTTTGTCCGTCACCTTTGTTTGGTTTGGCGTCGAAACGTTCAAAAATGGCTTCTGGTTTATTCAAACTTTCATTGAATACAATATCCGATTGGCCCAAACCGAAGACGCGGGACACGGCGGTTTTGTTGGCTACCATTTCGTCGTTATTTTATTTGGTTGCTTTCCTGCTTCCATTTTTGCTTTGCGTACTTTTTTCAAAAATGACCCAGTAGGCATTGAAAATCAAAGTTTTACGCAGTGGATGAAAGTGTTATTTTGGGTCGTCATTGTGCTTTTTAGTTTGGTACAATCCAAGATAGTGCATTATTCTTCTATGTGTTATTTGCCCCTCACTTTTCTATCCGCTTTGACGCTTAAAAGGACGCTTGAATGGGTTTCATTACCCAATTTTTTCAAAAAACCAATCATCGGAATTGGCGTTTTTATAGGCTTACTCTTCGCTGCGTTGCCTTTTGTTGCCCAACGCATTGGGTTACTAAAACCTCTTTTTGCCAAAGATGTCTTTGCGCTTAAAAACTTGGAAGCGGACGTGAAATGGACAGGTTTGGAGAGTTTAGCGGGCTTATTTCTGATTATTGCCCTGCTAAATCTGCCAAATTTCTTAAAAAAACGCGGATTAATGAGGGGGTATATCTATTTATTTTTGACGATGAGCGTCTTCATCAATGCCGTTTTGTTCTTTTTTATCAACCGAATTGAGGGGTATTCCCAAAATGCGGCCATCGAATTTTATAAAAGTAAAAGCGCCGAAGATTGTTATATTGGAACTTTTGGCTATAAGAGTTACGCCCATTTATATTACGCCCAAAAAAGACCGCCGACGCATCCGCTGCACGCAAGCAGCGGCTGGCTTTTCAGAGGAAAAGTAGATAAACCGACTTATATTGTCGCTAAATATAATGACAAAGATACACTCGACGGGCAAGCTCAATTGAGGTTTTTGTACGATAAAAATGGCTTTTTATTTTATGAAAGAGTGCCATATTGAGTAGTTTTCAAAACTAAACGCTTGATTATCAACCTGATAATCAGGCGTTTTGCGTTAAAAAAGGCATTTATACTGAGGGGTCCCTAAAACCCACAAACGCTTGACTACCTAACAATTTTTCAAGAATAAACAACCTATGTTCGCAAATTTTCATTGAATTTGTTCGAGTTTTTATCCATTTATTATTCAAAAAACGATATGATAGGCGAACATTATGAGTTGAATCCAAAAAATAAAAAAAAGCTTTTCTATTTTATCAGCGAAGAGAGTCAAGGGAAAATTTTGAAAGTTATTGGTTTTCAAGCTGTTAGAGGCAAAATTTGGAATCTATATTTTGGCGACATTACAGAAAATGGTTTTAGCGATGCTGTCGTTTCCAATAATGCCGATATTTACAAAGTGATGAACACAGTTGCTGTTGCTTTGTACCAGTTTTTGGAAGAGTACCCCGAAAAAGTCATTAGAATTGTACCTGTTGACGATAAGCGCAAAAGGCTTTACAATATAATTTTCCAAAGGCGAATTCACGAAATTGAGCCTAATTTCCACGTTTTCGGTAAAAAAAGAAATAAATTTGAGCCGTATTCACCTTATAAAACGCATAAAATATTTGAATTACGTTTAAAACAAAAAAGTTGAAAAATGAAAAATAAAGAATCCATGCCCAGCACAAACCCTTTGGACAATTGGCAAGCCTCTATTCAGCTTTTTGAAAAAAAGGCGGAGAATTCTATTATTGCGCTTGATAAATTCGAGATAATACTTAGCGATGTTGTTGAAGAAGAGACGTATCAACTTTTTCAACAAAACCCCAAAATGCCATTGTCGAAAGTAATTGCTTGTATTTTTGAAGGCATCAATGAAAACACACCGCCGAATTTACTTATTAAAGTTACCAAAATTATTGTTAACACATGGCACAAACAGCAAACTTCCGTTGAGACGATTGAAAAATATGAGTTGGCATAGAATGACTCTCTTGAGCGTTTTCTTTTGATAAAGTGAACGAAACGGTTGACGTTTTTCTGTGTAAAATCAAATCACAAACGCTTGATTATCAACCCGATAATCAAGCGTTTGTGGTTAAAAAAGGAAAAAATGAAGATTTAAACTAAGATGTATTCTTCCACTTTTGAGCGCACAAAAGGTGGCTGAAAACCCAAAATAATGTCATTGTTTCCTACACCCATTTCAATGAGTTCATCTATCACTTCTCGGTCGGTATTATTGCATTGAAACCATATTTTTCCGTCTTTAATATCGAAATGAAAAACGGGCGAAAAAACATATTTTGCGCCTACCCAACCAATATCAACCGCTTGAAAATGATTGCCTTTTAGGTCAATTAATACCGTAGTTTTAACATCGGGCATATTGGCGTAAGGCGGTTGGCGCGCAAAATCAGAAAGATATTACGTTAAAATGCCTTGATATTTCCTTAATTTATCCATTGCTCAATTGTTTCAGTAAGTGGATTATCAAATTACTGAACAATATTTTTTCAAAATATTTAATATGCTTATAATTAATTATTTACACTTATTAATATAATGAACTATTTTTAATATTTGGCT
>JAYUKJ010000116.1:0-1670 GCA_043764555.1 Saprospiraceae bacterium | reverse complement strand
ATAAATTTACGGTCGCCGAAATCGGTTGTGGAACGGGTTTCAATTTATTGGGACTCAGCGACCGCTTTCCTAAGGCTAAATTAATTGGTGTTGACGTTGCCAAACCCATGTTGGACGTTGCCCAAAAAACGTGTCGAAACATGGGTAAACAATTGATTTTGAAGCAATTAGCTTATGGGACAAAAGCGTCTTTAGTGGAAGAAAAACCCGATGTTGTTTTGTTTTCCTATTGCCTCACGATGGTCAATCCCGATTGGGAAAAGCTCGTTTTTCAAGCCAAATCCGACCTTTCCAAAGGAGGTTGCATCGCCGTTGTGGATTTCCACGACACACCCCTCAGTATATTTCGCCGTTGGATGCGTTTCAACCACGTAGAAATGAAAGGACAGGTTTTACCACTTTTGCAGCAGCATTTTTTGACCATCAAAGTGGAAAAACGGAAGGCTTATTTTGGTTTATGGACGTATTTTCTATTTATCGGAAAAAAATAATTCTAAGTTAAGACATACTAAATGCAGTGTTTGAAAAATGAGCGTAAAGCCGCAATCTATTCGTTGATTTCGGCTTTTTTTTTGCATCTAAATCTTTTTTTACTCATAAATCTTAAAGTTAAATTAATCATTTTCAATCTATTTTAAAAATCCTTAATCATGGTAAGAAGACGCGTATCTTTTAAGATTAAATTAGGCTTCATTTTATTCAATTTTAAGCAGTTATTAAATATTTAACAACTGCTTAAATTGCTTATTATCAAATTTTTATGCCAATTGTGCGGCATAATTAAAGACACATTCTGGCGGATTCACCACCTTGTTATTTGCAATGAACGCATCCAACAAAGCATTGTTAATTTTGTCCTTTGCAAAGGCGAACCAATCTTCGTCCGTCATGCCGTAGAAAAATGAATTGCGGCGCGAACCATCGGGTCGAATCATGTGATTTCTGAAGAAACCCTCCCGCGTTGTGCCAATATTTTCAAGCGCCCGCTGCGACCTAACGTTGCGCTCGTCCACCTTGAAACCAACCCGTTGCACCTGCCACACCTCAAAAGCGTGCGTCAACATCAGGCTTTTAGCTTCAAAATTGAAACCCCGCCCCCAAACGGAAGGCGCAAACCACGTCCAACCGATGTCCGTTTTATGGTGGCAGTTGTCCATGTCTTGAAACCGCGTTGTGCCAATAATGGCACCCGTTTTATTGTCAAAAATGGCAAAAACGTGCGCCAAACCGCGGCTTTGTAGGTCGAGTGTGTCGTAAGCCCACGTCCAGAATACGTCCTTCCGACAGCCTTCAATCGGCAAATTTTGCCAAATAAGCGGGTTGCTTGCCACTGCTTCAAGCGCATTAATGTGCGTTGGCAGCAGTTGCCGAAGCGTAATTGAATGTCCTTTCAAAAGAATTGGATGTGTCATCTTCTATGTTTTTACAATGTGAAAAATTAAAAAATAACACAATATTAATCCCTCTGCATGACGTAAATATTAAGAGTATTTTAATTTTTTATGAACAAAAAAAGGACCCCTCAGTATATGACGCCGTATGGCATCCCAATTCTTCTTCGGGAAAAACTGTTTTGGCTTTTTTTCCTATTTATTGAACAATTTTTTCTTCAAATACAAGCGTTCAGGATAAAAAACGGCTTGAATAAAATTGAGTTCACATTGGCGAAA
>JAYUKJ010000115.1:0-1675 GCA_043764555.1 Saprospiraceae bacterium | reverse complement strand
TTTTAATCACATAGTTAGACATAGGTGTTTTCACATAGGTTCACATAGGTTCACATAGGTTTTATCGTAAAAATCTATGTGAACCTATGTAAAAACCTCCTATGTTTAACTATGCGATTAATGGCGTCTAAGTTATCTGTTTTTACGTTGGCGTCCTTACACGCCCGATTACTATGTGTTAGAAAAAAATTATTTAAAAAGCGTCTTATCAAATTTATGCTCCGTCACCCCAAAACGGTTCAAATGTTTCCGCATTTTAGCCGCAAAAGCCGTCATTTTTTCACGCTCGTCATTTGGCATTTTCAACAAATCGGGGTCGCCTTCAAACGGACTTATCGGCAACACGTAATATTTCAATTTGCCTTGCTCAAAAGGCGTATAGCGCAAAACGGGAATATAATGGTAATTATCGAGCGTCACGCGTCCGTTTTCCTTCCGCAAATTCACTTCAAAAATGATTCCGCCCTCGGTATTTGGGTAAGGTTGCGACGAAATAAAATTGCCCAACGAATAAGCCGTTAAAAAATCATACGTTTTTCCACCAAGCGTAATGTGTTCATTTTTAATGGGTTGCACAACATGCGGATGTCCACCAATGACCAAATGACTGCCCGCAATGTGAATCTGTTTGGCGACTTCTCGTTGCTCGCTGTTTTCGTTCAAATCGTATTCGATACCCCAATGCAGAAACGTGATAATCAAATCAGGTTTCATGCGGCGTGCTTCCGCAATGTCCGTTTTTATCTGTTTCAAATCCAATTTATTCACAATGCTTGGCGCGGGAATCGGAATGCTGTTCGTGTGGTGCGTATAATTGAGTAAGGCGATTTTAAACCCATTTTTATAAAAAATAAGCGGGTACAAAAGCCGTTTTTTATCGCTGTTTGCAAACGTTCCCGTTTGCAAAAAACCGACGTCTCTAATCGTTTTATTCGTCTGATTTAAGCCGCTCAATCCCGCATCAAGCGCGTGATTGTTGGCCGTGACTAACAAATCAAAGCCATTGATTTTCAACGCTTTAGCCAATTGTTCGGGGCTTTTGAAACAAGGGTAACCCGTGTAAGGCGGATTGCCAGGCAGGGTGCATTCAAGGTTGCCAATTGCGACGTCGGCCGTTTCGAGAATCGGCTTGACGTATTGAAAACAAGGCGTATAATCGTAGCGTCCACCACCAATTTCTCCTGCTTCAATTTGAGACAATTGAGACATGATGTCGCCCGCAAACATCAATTTGAGGGTCTGAAAAGTGTCTTTTTCAGCTTTATACTGAGGGGTCCTTTCTTGGACATTTTTTTGATTTTGGTTGTCAATTTCAGCCATTTTTTTCGCTGAAAATGTACCGTCCGACCAAAAAAAGAGCGGTGAAAAAAGTAAAAGGAGCAGTCTTAGTAGCATTGTTTCCTCGTTTTAAGGTAAGCGTTGGTTTCGTTATTGTTGTAAAATTTTAAAGCGATTCAATTCAAAATCCAAAATTTGGAATTTGAAATTTGAAATCTGGAATTTAGAATCTGAAATTTGAAATCTGAAATCTGAAATCTGGAATTTGAAATTTGGAATTTGGAATTTGGAATTTGAAATTTGGAATTTGGAATTTGGAATCTGGAATCTGGAATTTGAAATCTGAAAGTCATTTTATCTCTTCATAATCCGTCAATTCGGACTCGATTTGCTTGTC
>JAYUKJ010000114.1:0-5540 GCA_043764555.1 Saprospiraceae bacterium | reverse complement strand
TTGGCTTCCGAATAATTGCCAATATTACTGCTCGGAATGCTTGACGTTGCGGCGTTCAATAAGATGTGCCACTGCGTTGTTTGGGCGTCGGGTATTTCCGCAAAAGGGAAACTTCCTCTAACATTATTCCACAGTTCGTAAGTCGGAAATAGGTGGCACATATCGGCGCGCAATGTGTCCTTTTGGTTGAAAAAACTTTGCGGGACGGTGTGTTCAGCGTTGATAATTTTCCCGTTTGGTAAACCGATGCTCGTCAAAGTGCTGCCTGCTGGATGATTGACGGTGTAGCCGCCATACACGCAAGTAACGGTACCTGATTGATTGTCGCAAATGCCGTACATTTTGGCTCTTGCGCCGTTAGACCCGTCGTAACCGAGATTGATATGTGCGGGTAAGCTCGCCCTTACTTGCGCAGTTGTGCGGGTGCAAGAGCCGCCCGTAGGTGTTGCCGATGTCGTAAAACTGCCCGTTAGAGGCGCCGCCGTCACGTAATCAATCGGTGAAAGGCAGGTCTCAAAATTATAAACTTGCACGTAATAAGTCGTTGAAGCAACCAATCCCGTGACGTTTACACTTGCGCCGATGCCGTTATAAAGTGTTTGTTGTCCGCTGCCGTAATTTGTTAATGCCGTATAAGTTGTACCGTCAACGGGCGCCGTGAAACTGTTGGTTGTGTTGATGAGTACCAACGAGTTTGAGCCGTCGCCTTTCAACCAATTGAGGGTTGCCGAAGTGTTGGAGGGCGACGATGTAATAGTGGCCGCTTGGGTCGTGGGTGCGTTGCAAACGGTTGCGCCAGCGATTTCGATGTCGTCAATTTGCCACAATTTTGAGGCGGTCGGTGTGCCGTAATATCTAAACGCAAAACGAATATTTGAACCCGAAATACCGCTGATATCGAACGGTGCGTGGGTTGTTTGAGCCGTTAACACGTTTGCGGTTGTGTTGCTCGACAAAACAGACGCGGGAAAAGGAATCGTTATCCAAGTTGTCGTGGCGGGGTCGCCCGTGTAATTTGTCGTATATTTTAATTCGAGATTAATCGTCGGTGCGGGGCCCGACGAAGCGCCCGGATATTGATTTTTGGTCTTGAATGTAAACGTTTCGTTGGTCGAATTGTCCATGTCAATTTCGGGCGAAATAAGCCAGTCTAAGTCATCGACCGTGCCACCAAAGCCATTAATAACTGCGTATCCAGCGGCATTGAACGCCCAAAAGTCCGTATTGTCGGCGGCGTCAACTTGAGTCCACGTAACGGTCGCAGGCGTGTTAAAATTTTCAGAATGGATGACCGTTTGAGCCGTCATACTGAGGGGTCCCAAAAAACAGAATAAAAAAGTGGCAATGAGCCAGTAATTTGGTATTTTCATGAATGAAAAAGTTTGATTAAGTTATAAAATAAACAACAAGCATTTTAAGCCGCGCAAAGGTAAACAAGGTTGCGACTTTCTATTAATTCACATTGTAAACTATTTCTTAAATGGATAAATGTTGGTAATTGTTGTCGTGCCAATTCGCTTCATTACTCATTCGTAATTTTCTTTTAAATTTAAAATAAAGCAAAAAAACAACCGCACATAAAAATTTGATTTTGACACATTTGTAACACAATTAGGCGTGTGGTGCTTTTCAAAAGGCCCCCTCAGTATTTTTCGCTATCTTTTGGTTTGAGCGTTAATAAAAATATAAAAGCCGCGCAATTATTACAGATTACGCGGCTTATTACCTTATATTTGTAGCGTAATATTGAGAAAACGGTTTTTGAAGGACCCTTCAGTATTTTACTTGAAAATTAAGTTTAAACGACTATTTTTATTTAACAAAATGAATTCTAAAAATGACCGTTTTAACAATTCGACGTCCATACTACATATAACGTGTACTTTTTTGGAGAAAGAAGAATATCCCACACATCGAATCTCTAATTTTTATTCAAAACAATGAAGCCTCACTTCGCAAAAAATAAGTGAAACGCTATGCGACTACTCTTGAAACCCTGCCTCGTGGCACTCCTCGCTTTCGGCGCGACAACTTTCGGTACGGCTCAAACGCTGGTCGAAAAAGCCGATAAACAATACGAACTGCACGCTTATCGCCTCGCTTCGCAAAGCTATGAATCGCTTTTGCAGCGTGGAACCGACGAGTGGGGCGCTACTTCGCGACTCGCCGATTGCTACGTTCATCTCAACGAACCCGACAAAGCGGCAGGACATTACGCACGCATGGTGAGCGAAGGCAAAGCAAAAGACGACGATTTTTTGCAATTCGGACGGACTTTGATGATGCTTGGACGCTACGACGAAGCGGCAACGCAATTCACGATTTTTCAAAAAAATAACCTTGTCGTTGGCACTCATTTTTTGAAGGCTTGCAAATTTGCGGCGGAAAATGACAACAATGCGCCCGATTTCAAGGTCGAACCGTTGGCAAAAGTCAATACGGCGGCGGCTGATTTTGGCGCAACAATTTTGAAAGACCAATTGATTTGGTCGTCTTCTCGGGCAGACATGGTGCGGGCGAAAAATAATAACGGCGCGCGTTCTGAACTATTGGGTGGCGCGTCAAATCAGTTGTTTGCGGCGCCGATTGAAGGCATTTCAACCACGCCTTTTAAGGTACGTTTTCTGAAAAATGACTTTAAAAACGTCTTCAATGAAAGTCAACCGTCTTTTTCGGCTGATGGGAAAATGGTCGCTTTTATGCGTAATAATTTTGCAGAAGGCGAGCGTTTTATGTCCGCGGCGGGCTTAGAAATGAGCGTTTACACGGCTTCGGTTGACGAAGATGGCAATTGGAACGACATCAAAGCCTTTCCTTTCAACAACGGTGCAACGGGTTTTCCCGCACTTTCGGCCGATGGTTTGACGCTTTACATTGCAGCTATTCGGGCGGGCGGACAAGGCGGTTTTGACTTGTACAGCAGCCTGAAACGCGGCAATACTTGGGGCGAACCCCGCAATTTAGGTGGTACAATCAACACGGTGGGCGATGAAATCACGCCTTTCGCGGACGGTAAAACGTTGTATTTTGCGTCGAATTGGCACGTCGGTTTTGGCGGTTTTGACGTGTTCAAAACGGAAGGCATTGCGGGTGAAATTGTGAATATGGGCATCGGCGTTAACTCATCGAATGATGATATTGGCTTCGTGTTGGCCCCCTCAGTATCGACGGGTTTTTTGACCTCAAATCGCAGTGGCGGCAATGGGAAATACGATATTTATCGCTTGGCTTCAACGGCAGAACACGTGAATATTGTGATTTTAGATGAATCAAAACGCCCTGTTACCAACGCGCAAGTGACAGTCACGGCGGGTAACGCGTCGAGTTTGTCGGCGATGAAAGGTGGTAATTACATGGTGAATTTTTTGGATAAAAAAGCCTTAACGATTCAGATAAAGAAAGAGGGATTTAAGACGATTACGCAAAAAATTGAACCACAACTCAATGGCAGTCAACGTGTTATGGAAATTGAATTGGAACGCAACGTGCCAACTCAGATGTCCACAGTCCCGACGCCTGAGTATTCAGGTTTGGTCATTGACGGCGCGACGGGTGAGCCGCTCGAAGGTGTTTTGGTTCGTTTGACAAACCAAGCGACGGAGGCACAATTGGAAAAAACGACGGATGCACGTGGTCGTTTCCGTTTTCCCATGAAAGCTGACGACCAATTGTTGTTGACTTTTTCGAGCGAGAAGTTTGTCGTGGCTCAAAAAATGGTAAAAGCGAGTGAAACGAAAACTAAATTTATCGGCGAAATCGCTTTGAAACCATCGGCGGTGACGGATAAATTTGCTTTGCCCGAAGAGAAAAAAGCAGCCGACAAAGCAGTCAATGCACCCGCCGTTGTGCCAACGGGTTATGGTATTCAGGCGATGCCCAAGCAGAAAAAAGAGGACCCCTCAGTATTGGAGCCTAAAACGGACGATTTGGGGGTGAAAACCAAAGGGGAACCCGTTTTTGCGGTTCAAGTGGCGGTTTCTACGTCAAAAGACGTGTTGAATTTGACAAAATTTAACAATTTAAAGAAAATTGGCAACGTCTATGTCGTTCCCGAAGAGGGCAAACAGAAGATTCGTTTAGGCGTTTTTCGCACGCGAGCTGATGCGGATTCGGCGGTAAAAGGGGCAATTGCGTTGGGTTACGAAGGTGTTTTTGTTACCCAAGAAAAGAACGCGACGGCGGTTGCGGCGAATAAATTGTTGCCAAAACCAATCATGCCTAAGGTATCGCCTAAAAGCGTTCCCGAGCAATATAACGTGGTGGTTGAACCTAAAAAAGTGGAAGCACCAGCTGTAATTGACTCAATAAAACCGAAAGTTGCGCCCGTAAAACCGAAAGTAGTAGAAGTCAAACCTAAGGTGGAAGAAGTCAAACCTAAGGTGGAAGACAAGGCATTTAAGGTGAAAATTGCGGCGATGAAGAAACCTGAATTGTTTGACGATTCAAAAGTTGCGACGCTTTGGAAAGTTGAACAAATCAAAGAAGGTGCGTGGACATTGTTTGTAATGGACGGTTTTAAAACGTTGGAACAAGCCAAAACAATGAAAAAGAAAGTACAAGCCTCGGGTTTTAAAGACGCTAAAGTGGTCTTACGCGATGGTGAAAAATTGCGCGTTGTCGATTAAGTATTACGGATTTTATTTCGTGGATTTATTATAAAAAAGCCGATGCGTTTTCACTAACGCGTCGGCTTTTTTAGGTGCTAAACAGGTAATCATAAATAATTGCTACTTTTTTATCGTAGGACAGAAAGTAGCGATTATTTAAGTCAAACTACGACTTATATTTGCGTAAGAACTTGCTCATCCGCAGATTAATTTCCCTAAAATATTGACTAAAATAGCAAAAAATGGCTTTTATACTGAGGGGTCCTTTTGCGCAGTTTGTTGAACCGAACCAATGCTCTAACAAAACAAAAGCGTCCCGTTGGTTAACGGGACGCTTTGTTTTTAATATATTAATATCTTAATACCTTTCAATATCTCAATATTATTTTACTATTCTAAAACTTAGAACTTGCTGATTTTCGTTGTCGAAATGGTGCCGTCCGTTCTGCGAATTTTTAAGATGTAATTACCTTTTCCAAGACCTTCCGTATTGACTTCGTAACGCACTTGATTAGCCGTGAATTTCTGAACTTTTACCAAAGAACCCATCTCATTGTAGATTTCAATGGACCCCTCAGTATTATCGGCATCTATGACCTCAACAAACAACGTAGAACCAACTGGATTCGGGTAAGTGACCAACGATTGACCCAATTGAGCAACGATTACTTTCTCCGTCTTCGACATGGCAACCTCTTGTTCTTGAGGCGTCATTTGGTGAATGCGGTAGAAAGCGCGACCCGTTTTGGGTTTAGTATCAACGAAAGCGTAGAGATTATTCGGCAAATTTTGCGAAGCAACCGTTGCGATTAACGTGAAATTGACGTTATCGGCTGATTTTTCAATCATGTACTTGCTTGTCTTCTTTTCATCCGTCGTTGCCCAATTCAAACGTACATCATTGTTACTGGTTGAGCTTGCGCTGAATGCGAA
>JAYUKJ010000113.1:0-20768 GCA_043764555.1 Saprospiraceae bacterium | reverse complement strand
CGACACCAACTCACCCGATGCTTGAACACCGCGTGAAATCATCGTAATGGTTTGCGCCTCTTTTGTCTGAATGGCCCGCTCGACGGTTTCAAAAATTTCAGCACCTTGTTCGCACGTGAAAGTCGTAAAAGTCGTCGCTTTTTTGGTAAATTCCATCTCAATATGGCTCACCAACATCGACACTTTTCCACGTCCTTCGAGTGCCAACAACCCCAAAGCGCCCGTAGAAAGTTCCGCTGCCGCCGCCTGTGCCGCAAAATAAATGGACTTAAAAGGGTTTTGGCTGCGCCAATGATAGGGCAGTGTGACCATGCAGCGTTCGGGCGTAACGCTTTTGACGCGAACACCCATAAACCACGCGGCGGGCAATTTGTAGAACAAGAAGAAACCCATTTTCCACGGGTTGTTGATGTTCGCCAAATGCTTTTTTTGCGTTTCTGAGAGCGCTATCACTGAGGGGGAAATTTGACTTGTCATTTTTTATTGATTTAATATAAGTTTTTAATTTAATTTTTTATTGATTTTATCTTTCCAAAAGTTTGAAACTTTTGGAAAGATTTTATATAATATTTATTAATAATTCAAATCTCTTTTATTCAACAAACCGATAACAGTATTCGCCAAAAAAAAGCAAACAACCATCAATCCTGAACCGATAAAATAGGGCGTCGAAAAGTGGAAATTATAAGCAAAACCACTAATTGCGGGCCCAACAACGCGGGACAATGAACCCAAAGATTGGCTCAATCCGAGCATTCGTCCTTGCTCATTTGGCGGTGAAATCAACGACACCAGCGACTGCAAGCTCGGCGTCAAACAACCGCCGCCAATTGCGGTGCAGGAAATCCAAAAAATAGTGCCCGTCCAAAAGTAGTTTTTTGGCACTAAAGGGATGATACCCAAGCCAATAAACATTAAAACACAACCTAATAATAGTATTCGATTGGTGCCTAATTTTTTGCTCAAAATGCCCACTAAACCACCTTGCGCAACGGCTGAGGCAACACCGATGATGGCAAAGACAAAACCTATGTGTTTTTCATCTAATCCGTAATGTTCTTTCCACAACAACGCCGATACGGTTTGCATCATCGTGAAACCCATAATGTAGATAATCCAAAGCAATAAAACTTCACGCAGCAATGGTTTCTGTAAGGCGTTGAAATAATCTTTGAAAGGGACAAAACGAATAGGCGAGGAGGGGTTCTTTTCTTTAATAGACTCAGGGAGAAGGAAATACGCAGAAAGAAAATTTATAAGACATAAAATAGCTGCCGAAAAACCAACCCATTGAAAACCATACGTTGCTTTGATAAATCCACCCGCGGCAGGTCCGAAAACAAAACCGAGACCAAAAGCGGCGCCAATCATACCGAGATATTTGGTGCGGTCTTCGGGTTTCGTGATGTCCGAAATATAGGCTTGCGCGGCCGCAATATTCGACGAACCAATGCCATTGACGAGCCTTGACAGCATAAAAAGCGTCAAATTTCCCGCAAATCCGAAAATTAAGTAGCCAATAACGTTCGCCGCAATGCTCAATAAAATAATGGGACGCCGACCGATTCTATCGCTGTAAGAACCCAAAAACGGCGTAAAAAAGAAGTTCATTGCCGAGAAAATACCCGCCAAAAAGCCGACTTCAACGTTCGATGCGCCGAGTTCTTTGGCGTAAGTTGGTAGAATCGGGATGACGAGACCGAACCCTAAAAGGTCGATAAAGACGGTCAAAAAGATAATCGTAAATGCTTTTTTATTTTCCATTTGCAAAAGTAATAAGGTAGTTGAGAAATTTATTTTCCACTATAAATTTAGTGAAAATAAAATTTTAAGGCCCCTCAGTATTTTAGGCTAATTTTGCCTTAAAATGGGGATAAAATAGAGTAGGAGAGCATCGGTTGAATGGCGCTAAATTCATTCTAAATTATGGCTGATTATCCCTAATTTAGAATGAATTTAGCGTGCAATATGCGTGAAAATCGCATTTTATGGGCAAATATTTCGTAATAATTGGTGTAAATCAGTGGGGAACTAACTTAATTAGTAGTCAAATATTATGTTTAGTTAATGAATGGAATCTATCTCTTTTTTAATGTGTTAAATCAACAATAGAATGAAAAAAACAATCATTTTAAGTGCTTTATTAGCCACGGTAATAACCGTTTTTGGGCAAAAAACGACGGATGCCGAAGCCATAAAATCCATGATGTTGCAGCAATCTAAGGACTGGAACGACGGCAATATTGACGCATTTATGCAAGGTTATTGGCAATCGGATTCCTTGATGTTCGTCGGTAGTCGTGGCATAACTTACGGTTGGCAAGCGACTTTGGACAACTACAAAAAAGGCTATCCCGACCGTGCAACGATGGGAACGCTTAGATTTGAGTTTCTAAAAATGGATTTTTTTAACAAAAAAACCGTCTGCTCATTGCTTGGACAATGGCATTTGACACGCCCTGAAAAAGGTGACGTCGGTGGTTATTTCACGTTGATGTTGAGAAAAATAAAAGGAAAATGGTTGATTATTAGTGACCATACGAGTTAAACAGTTATGTATAGTATTACTGACGAAAAAAATCGTAAATAACTGCTTACCAATTGATTAAGTTGACTAAAATAATTTATCTTATGTTTAGCTAAATGCCCGTTTTTCGGACTATTTAGTATTTTGCCCCTATTTCATTAAACTGTTTGCATTAAATTATTTAGCATTCAAAGAGATTTGATTTCAATTTAATTGTTAAGGAAATTTAGCACAACAAATTAGGTAATTTGAGCATTAAACGATAAACGACCTAAAGTCCCTTCAACATTGAATCAGCAGGACCCCTCAGTATAAAAGCCTTTTTTAAGATTTTCGGAACAAAATATAGTCTCCTTTAGCCTAAACATTCTGCCCCGAAAAAAACACGCACTTCTACCCTACTAATATTAGGTTATTATTATTTTGGAAAAGACGCGCTTTTTTAGTTGAGGCAACTATCTTTGCGCCACAAAAAAACGTTCTTTCCTATGCTTTCAAGAAGACATATTCGCATAAAAGTTATGCAACTCCTATATGCCAAAAGCCGCGACGCGCAGCTTTCACTTAGCGATGTTCTCCGCCGATATGAGAATTACGGCAAACGCTCAATCGAACTTTATCTCTTCAATCTTCAACAAGTTATTGAGGTCGCTCGCTACTCGGTGCGCGACGATATTAACCGCCGCGCGAAGTTCATTCCGACCGAAAATGACAAGCGTTTCACGGCAAAATTGTATGAAAACGACGTGTTACAAGGCTTTTTGGCGCATGGCTCTTACGAAAAAGCCAACAAAAAGTTTCAACTAACGGGACGCGTTGACGACGATACAACGTCCAATTTTTACCGTAAATTCCTCGAAACGGACGTCTATAAAACCTACTTAGCCACCGACGATTTGTCCGAAGATGCACACCGTAAAATCATTTTAGACCTCTATAAATTCCTCTTGCAAAGCGAGACTTTTGAGGAAACAATGGAGGACTTCTCCCCTTCTTGGATTGACGACGACGTGCTGATTGTCGGCGCTACCAAGAAAACACTCAAGGCTTTTCCGTCCGATGAAGCGCTTATTTACGATTTTAATGAGGAAGATAAATTGACTTTTGCCTTCGGCGAAGAACTTTTGACGAAGACGTATAATAGAAATCTTGAATTATTGGAACTTATCAAACCGATGCTGCAAAATTGGGAAGCCGACCGCGTAGCAACCATCGATTTGATTTTGATTAAAATGGCCGTGTGTGAATTGACCGATTTTCCGACGATTCCAACGAAAGTAACCATTAACGAATACGTCGATATTTCTAAAATGTATTCGACCGATAAAAGCCGCGAATTCGTCAACGGTATTTTGGACAGAATGATGAAGAAATTTAAGGAAGACGGCACCGTGAAAAAAGAAGGACGCGGTTTGGTGGAGTAATTTCAAATTCCAGATTTTAGATTCCAAATTCCAGATTTTAGGTAGCCGCATATTTGAATATGAAATCTGATATTAATAAGAAAAAAGCCGAATGGACGCCTTAGTTTGTTCGGCTTTTGATTTTTTGTTGCATCACGGATTAATACGGATTAACACGGGTTCTCTTAATTTTTGTCAAAATAGGACCCCTCAGTGTAAAGCGCATTTTTGCATTAAAATGCGCATTTTTTTCAAGGAATTCGTGTAAATCCGCGTAAATTAGTGGATAAAACATCCTTAAAATCCTTCTGAATCCTACAAATACTAATTCTATGAAAATAATCATTATTGGCGGTGGCGCCGCGGGTTTTTTTGCCGCAATCACCGCCGCAGAAGCCAATCCAAAAGCGGACATCATCATTTTGGAACGCGGAAAGGACGTGTTGCAAAAGGTGAAAATCAGCGGCGGCGGTCGGTGCAACGTCACGCACGCTTGCTTCGTCCCGCGTGAATTGACCAAAAATTATCCGCGGGGCGAGCGTGAATTGATGTCGCCGTTTTCTAAGTTTGCCGCAGGCGATACGATTGATTGGTTCGACAAACGCGGCGTTGAACTGAAAATTGAAGAAGACGGGCGAATGTTCCCCGTTTCGGACGATTCTCAAACGATTGTCGATTGCCTTTACAATACGGCAACCCGTTTGGGCGTCAAAATACTGAGGGGGTTCCGCGTCGATGATTTGGCGATAAGCGCGGACGGAAAATGGCAAATTTCGACGCCCGAGCGCCGTTTTCAAGCCGATAAATTGATGCTCGCAACGGGCAGTTCGACGGCGGTTTGGACGATTTTGGAACGATTGGGGCATACGATTATCAAGCCCGTACCGTCGCTTTTTACCTTCAACATCAAAGACGAAAGGCTTAAAGATTTGCTCGGTATCAGCGTTCCGATGGCCGAAGTAAGCGTGGAAAATGAGAAATTGCGCGGAAATGGTCCACTTTTGATTACACATTGGGGTGTTTCTGGCCCCGCTATTTTGAAGATGTCGGCTTGGGGTGCGCGGATTTTACATCAAAAAAACTATCATTTCAAAATTAGAATAAACTGGACAAACGGCTATTCTTTGAAGGATGTTGAGGACAATTTGACGGACTGCAAAGTGGAAGGACATCCCAAAAAATACGTGAGCAATACCCCGCAGTATGACCTTCCAAATCGCCTTTGGCAGCGCCTCGTGGCGGCGGCCGAGATTGGTGAAACTACACGTTGGGCAGATATTTCAAAGCGGCATATTCAGAATTTAGCGGGCCAAATTGCGCAAGGAATGTACGAAGTTCGCGGAAAAAGTACCTATAAAGATGAGTTTGTAACCGCTGGCGGCGTCCGCTTGGATGAAGTTAATTTCAAAACTTTTGAAAGTAAATTGTTGCCCAATCTCTATTTTGCGGGCGAAGTTTTGGACATTGACGCCGTAACGGGCGGTTTCAATTTTCAGGCCGCGTGGTCGGGTGCTTGGACGGCGGGACAAGCAATGGTTTTATGAAAGAATTAAAAATTTCAAAGAAATGACAATTTTACAATACTTCGCGTTGTTCGCAGCCGTACTCATTGGCGGCGGCTTGGCTTTTCGTTTTCAGAGCGACAATCGGCGGTTTTTACAACTGGTTTTATCCTTTGTTGGCGCCTATTTGCTCGGCATTTTGGTCTTGCATTTGATTCCTGATGCCTACCAAGACAGTCCGCAAAGCATTGGTTTATGGGTATTGCTCGGCTTTTTTATCCAATTGACGCTTGAACAATTTTCACTCGGCGTTGAACACGGACATATTCACGACCATCACCATACGAACAAGCCAATGTTTGCGCTGCAAGTCGTTTTGAGTCTCTCGATTCACGCATTTATTGAAGGACTACCCCTCAGTATTGGCGAACAACTGCACGCTGCCGCAACCCATGAGCATCACCACGACCACAGTAATTTGTTCTACGGCGTAGCGATGCACAAAGCACCTGAGGCATTTGCACTCGCTCTGCTCCTACTCATGAGCGGCTTCCGAAAACGAACGGTTTGGTTGAGCATTTTGGCATTCGCAGCGATGTCGCCACTTGGCGCTTTTTTGACGCAAAGTATTCATTTTCAAACAGATACATTGCAGAAAATAATTGCAGTCGTAATCGGTTCGCTGTTACATATTTCAACAACCATCCTTTTTGAAGTCGATAATACGGACGAACACCGCATCAGTTGGCAGAAAATTGGCGCCATCGCAGTGGGCGCAGGATTGTCGATGATGACGCTGCTTTAGTTCCAAATTTGAATTGTTACAGTCCTAATTCACGTAAATATTGCCAATAAAATTCAAATTATGATGCTCAAAAGGCGTTTATACTGAGGGGTCCTAAATTTACTGTGCTGTTTTAATTTTTATAAGTGTCAATAAGAAATGCTGCCACTACTGCTTACGACTTCGCTCGAAAGACGTAAAATGCTTCATTAATAATTCAAAACTTAATGCTTATCTTTGCATGATATTGGTTGCATTTTCTCTCATTTTTATCATTAATACTCAAAATCATGGCAAAAAGTATTGCAATTGAATGGACAACGGGAAGAATCGCTCAAACATTCAAATTAAATCGCATATATTATAATTTCCCACTTTTGGAAGACTGGTTGAAGGTCGAAAATACACTCACAGAAACGGATAAGTCAATGTTGGATTACCGCCGCGACAACCTCTTACGGCGCGTCAATTCTTGGAATGAAGAGACGTTAAAGATGAAATTTATCGCTTTTATTCTCGACATGGTTCAATACGATTCGGCAGTTTGGGAAGGTATATTTGAGACAGAAATGTCGGCAACAATTGACGGACATTCACTAAAAGTCATTACAGATTTTACGGTTGCTAAGGTTTTTGAAGATTTAATAGAAAAGCCTTATTTTTATTTTCACGAATATAAAGCGGCTAAAAAGAAATCAAAAGACCCAATTGCGCAAGTGTTACTGGCGATGCTCATTGCGCAAGAAAAAAATCAAGATGGAAAACCAATTTACGGCTGCCATGTTATAGGCGAAAATTGGTATTTTATGGTTATGCACGGGCGTGAATATGCCATTGCCAATAGCTTAGATTCTACAAGTAAAGAAGATTTACAGGTAATTTTGTTGATTCTAAGAAAATTTAAAGATATTTTGTTGACTAAATTAGCCGTAAATAATTAGATACTAACAATCGATATTTTTGAATCGGAAAACGCCTTTTGTTAGTTGCAGAAGGCTTTTTTATGCAAAATACTGAGGGGTCCTAACTTTCTCAAAATAAAAAAAAATAAACGCACGTCTTAGCGCATTGTGCGTCATTCACAGATTTAACAACTTTTGAAAAGTTGCCAAATCTAAACCGTAAAAATACTACAACTTACGCTAAATCAAATTATTACTCATTATAAATTAAAATTTTATGTCTATTTTTAAAAAAATATTTCCCCAATACACCCCCTCAGTATCAGCGCCTTTTTTAGCGTTTTTTTTAGTCGTTTTCACGGCCTTTAGTTGTGCCAATTCAGACGCGAAGCCGTGCAAAAGCGGGACGCCAAAAGCCATTTTTACGGACGCGATGCCGACGGTTAAAAAGCATTTTTTTGAATTGAAAAAAGAAGCATCGGGCGAAAAAGTGGGCATCGAAATGGTGGCTTTTGAGAATAAATTGTTGCTCGAAATTGAACAATCGGGCTGTAATGACGTGGTTCAACAGTTTTCTTTTATCATGTTCGGCAAGTTTCCCGAACAAACGGATGATGAGTTGTGGAAGACTTTGGCGGTGCGGCATTTCAGGGATTTAGCCAAAATATCCCCGTCGTTGACCGCTTTCAACGCGTGGTCCGACGCCATTGAAACGGTGAAAAAAGATTTGAGATTGGGCGAAGTAACAAAAGTCGGCGACGGATTTAACGTGCGCGTCGATAAGATTCTGAGCAACGATAAAGCGACTTTGGTGGTGCAATTTAGCCAGAAATAATTCCAAATTCCAAATTCCAGATTCCAGATTCCATACTCCAAACCTGGAATTTGGAATTTGGAATTTGGAATTTGGAATTTGGAATCTGGAATCTGGAATTTGGAATCTGGAATCTGGAATCTGGAATTATTTTTGGAATCTGGCGTTACAATTTCAAAAACTTCACCGACGCGGTTTTAGTCGTCAAAAAATAAACACCCGATTGCAAATTAGACACCTGAATGTTCGTTTGATAATCGCTCAGAGGACCCCTCAGTATTTCACGTCCCGAAAGGTCGGAAATGGTATAATCGCCCGTTTTTTCCGTGACAACCGACACAATATCCCGCGCAGGATTCGGGAAAACTTGCATCTTTTTTATCGACGACACTTCCACCGATACCACTTTGGATAAAACAAAATCACCATCCGTATCGACTTGTTTTAAGCGGTAATAATTGACGCCACGCGCGGGTTTGACATCCGTCAACGTGTAATCAACGGTTGATGTGCTGTTGCATTTGGCTTTAACGGTGCCAATTTTTTCAAATTTCTCCCCATCAAAACTCCGCTCAACGTCAAACAGTTGGGCATTGCGTTCGCTCGCCGATTGCCAATTCAAGACGACTGATTTATCGACCAATTTGCCCGCAAAACTCAACAATTCCACGGGTAAAATGAACGTATTCGGCGTTCCGATGCCGTAACTACCGAGCGCATTGACAAAAGTGGCGCTCACAAACGGCAAACCCGCCGCCGTGTTTGCCGAGTTGCCGACAATCGTCACCGTGCCACCCGCCGTTTTCGCCGCTGGCGTCACGAGCGTGATATTGCCCGTGCAATGCACAACTCTGGAACTCGCCAAAGTCGTCCCCGTGTGGGTTTGCCAAGCCGTGATTTCAGCGGGCGTTAAGTACATCGTTACGGTGTAATTGCCGCCCGCCGTGTTGTTGGTTGGCACAATTGAAATCGTTTTGGGCATTATATCGTTGGCATTCAGAATGGTGTAAAAGTGAATCGGCGTTTGACTTACGTTACTCGCGCGCGATACGTTAACCGTCGTGCAACCGTAATCAAAAGCCGAATTATTGACAATTTTAGCAATAATTTGTCCATCCGTATTGGAATAAAAATACGCCGTTTGATTCGGTCCTAAGTAGTTTTGACCCGTTTGCAATTGCTGTTCCGCAATGACATTTACACCATCCGTAGCCGGCGTCGGCGTTGACAATTTGGTCGTAAAAACTCCGCGTCCGTGCGTTGCCGCAACGAGCGTATAATCCGACTCCCGATATTTGAGCATATCTACGCGGACGTTCGCAAAACCCGAATTGTCCGCCGACCAAACCGTCGCCGCACCGTTTATATTGTCGGTACTCCAAACACCTAATTCGGTTGCCAAAAAGATTTGGTCGGCGTTCAACGGGTTAAAAATGCCCCAACGCACGGGCATATCGGGCAAATTGCCTTCAATGCTCGTAAACACGGTGCCGCCGTTCGTACTTTCCCAAACGCTCGTTAGTCCATAATTAGAAACCGTCACTAAGATGTGGTTAGAATTGCCCTTTTGCACGTCGATGCTGGAAATATAGCCGCCAAAAAAACTTGCCGCAACGGGTGCCGTGATAACTGGCACCGCCGCGTTCGGATTCACCACTTTATTGAGGGAACCAAAACCAGAACCAATCCACAAAATATTCGGGTCGTTCGGGTCAACCTTGAAGGCCGCGGGTGTACCTAATATACCGCCGTGAGACGTAATAACTGGTAGCGTGGAACCCGCGCCATTCAACATATTGCCACTCATACCGAGATATAAATTTGCCCCACCGCAGGAATACAATATGTTATTGGCATCATCAAAATCAGTTGGATTGACAAAACGCCCTGTGTTGGCAACCGCAGAATTTACACCAGTTGACCAATAATTATTTGTATATCTGTAATTATTATAAACGTAGCTTGAAATTTGCAAATCTCCGTTGTTTTGGTCAATGTGACAAAACATACCGTCACCGCCGTTGACGGTTGCACCCGCGCCCGCGCCTGCAGATTGCATGACTTGAGTACCGTTGTCTTGTGCGCCCGCAATAATGTCGTTGTTACAAGCAAATGGATTATTATCGGCGGCAAAATATTGGGTCACATTGTAGCCACTGTTTCGACTCGGCGCTACTGGCACACCTGCCGCTAAGACACCATTCATATTTGTGGAATAATTGACGCCACCGTCAGAGCCTATAACTGCGGTTGTGGAACTGCCCGTCACGAACATGATTTCGTGAATGTCCGCGTGAACCGAGGCACGCGGCCATGGTGCGGGCGCAACAGGCACTTGACCAATACTTGCTAAGTCGAAGCTCGACCATGTGCTGATTTGCGTCCAAGCTGCGCCCGAATTCGTGGAGCGCAAGATGTCAACACCACCTATATACACGGTAGTTGCCACGTTGGGGTCAACCGCCATGATAAGGTCATACCACGCCTGTCCGCGCGTAAAATTACTGTTGTTACCTTGGTCATAAATCGTTGGCGCGACGTTAGATGTCCAAGTACCGCCACCATCGGCGCTGCTAAAAATGGCAGAACAGTTATTATCACCACCATTGTGCGCCATGGCGTAAACGACTTGACTATTGCTTGGTGCCGTGGCAATTTCAACGCGACGGTACGCACCAGCGGGCGAAACGTTTGACCAATTACCGACATTGCCCGTGTTTGCACCGTGCGTGGCGAAGTTCGACTTCCAAATTTGCCCAGTCGAAAAATTGCCCGTTCCGACGTAAATTGAACCATCAGCGGCAATTTCCACGTCGGCCATGGCGTCATTAGCCGTCGCGGGCGCGGTTGCCGTGCCTAAAACGAGTGTCCAACTTGTGCCGCTGTTTGTGCTTTTGTACAAACCCGTGGAGGTCGCGGCATACACCTGTCCACCCGACGCAATAACAATTTTTTGAACGTAATAGAAATTGGCGTTGTTGGTTGAAGGCAATTGCGCCCACGACGCACCGCCGTTTGTCGTTGCAAAAATGCCAAGCCCCCGAATAGCATCCGCATTAGATCGCCCTTCGCCCGTGCCACAATACATTTTTTGCGGCGTTGCGGCGTCTTGTGCAATAGTTGTGATGGCGAGATTATCCAAGAAATCACTCACTTGCGTCCACGCGGGCGCAGCGACCGTGATGTCGTTCGTTGACCACAAGCCACCGCCGACGCTGCCCGCCCACACCTTTTTGTTGGTCACGTCGTTTTTGTCGAAAATCACGGAGCGCGTCCGACCGCCGATGTTCGATGGACCACGCTCTGTCCAATTTAAGCCGAGCGCAGCACGGACGCCCAAACGACGCTGCCTTTTGGCTTGGTCATAGGCCAGTTTGAGCCGCTCAGTTGGTACGTAACCGAGTTTTGGGTCAAGGGTTTTTTCGCGTTCCTGTGCGTAATAGGCTTCTAACATCTCTGTTTCGTTCTCTTCACCCTCTTTTTCGAGGGTTTTACTGAGGGGGTAATTGTAAATACCCAAGGCCGCAATGAGGCAAGCGGCGGCAATTAACAAGACTTTGGGAAGTACTGGTAACTTCGGAGAAGTCATTTTTAATTTTGATTAAAGTTTTTCAGTGCCTCTTTAATATCGTTTTTTGTCAATACGTTATTGTCAATTAAATCTTGGATTTGCTGAAAATGTGTTAGTTTTTCGATTCCTTTTAAGACAAAATGGACAGAAATGGTGCCTTTTGCACCACCAATCTGAGCTATTAATCGGTAAATTTCGTGATTTTGTATGTCTTTTTCAAGTTCTTTGAAATACCCGACTAAGAAGAATGTAAAAGCTAATATATTTTTAATTGACTGGAAATCACGTACTTGGAAAGTTTCCCAGCCTAAATTGTGTTTCAAAAATCTAAAGACGACCTCAATTTTAAATCTTAAAAGATATGCTTGATATATTTGTTTAGCATCGTCTGGACATAAAATGGGTCTATTGGTAATGAGCATCATGGGTTGCAAAAACAAAGGCTTTCCTTGTTCGTCTTTTAATGTAATGCGTAGCACGTGATAGGTGTGTGCATTGATACTTATTGTTTCCCATTCGAGGGTACATTTAACGTTTATATAATTTTTGTTTTTTATACTAATACGTTTTATATCGTAAGTAAATGCGTGGTCAAAATCCTTGTCAATTAGCTTTTTATACACTTTTTTCACCGAAGGCTTGCCTTTAGGTGTCAAAACAGGGATTAATTCGTTCGATGCGCGGGACAATTTTAAGCGCGTAATAAACTCATCGCCCAAATTATCTACGTACTCAAAGTAATCTTCGCCGTCATATTCTCGGTCTTGGATATGCGTAACAAGGGTGTCAAGATTAGCCCGTTTAATAGTATTGCTACTGTTAGTGACGGTTTGAAAATAGGCTTTTTTGTTATTAATATACTGCCCTTTAGTAATTTGTTCCCATAAGTCAGTGTCAACAGAAGGGTCAGAAGCAAGCGCATTAATCCGTTCTTCCGTTATAAAGTCGGGTAAATGCGTGCTGTAAGTAAAATGTTCTAACAAATTTAGCTCTTTGCCAAAAACATCAACAGCAATACTGTTCATTGTCTTATAACCAGAGATAATTTGCTTGCTTAAACTGAGTACTTTACCCAAATATTCCATGTTTTTGGCATGAGGTTTACGGATTTCGCTCCCGTCATGAAGTGCATAAACACGAGAAGCATTGCCTAAACGGCTAATAGCGGCATCGCGGATAACTTCAAGCGTGGATTCAGCACTTAAAGTATGAACTTGCTTACCATTGAGCAAGCCTTTGAAAACGTCGAACTCTTTTTTATCTGTTGCCATACTGTAAATACGTAAGTGACCAGCCTGAACAATAGAAGTGCCTAACTGTCTAATGTTTTTTTTACACGTAAATCACCGAAATAACCTACTAAATGGTCTAAATAATCTGATATCATCTTAATTTTTTAACAAAAATACAAAATTTTTAGCTTCTCCGAAGTTACCAGGATTTAGGATAAGGCGCCTTTTTTTTGCTAAAAAAACACCTTATACTGAGGGGTCCCTTTTTTATCAAAAAACGCACTAAACTTCCTTTACCGTATATTAAATGGTTTTCCCTAAATAATTCAAAAGTAAATTTTTATTATTATTTTAATAAAAAATTTAACGAAGTGCTTGGCGTTTCATAAACTCCTGCTACATTTGCCAATAATAGAATAGAGTAGTATAGAGATGGTATTTATACAAAAAATCAAAATATATTCAATTTTACAATAAACCAGCATTTTGCGAACCAATCTACCCATGATACTTACCAAATTTAGTTATTCGGACTCTCTCGACATGCTCAAGAGACCCCTCAGTATTTTCGATTAAAAACGGACAATTAAACAGTTTTATAACGCCGCTTTTGGAGCCGTGCGCGCGGGTGCGGGTTATAAATTGTATGAATAATGTGTAAGCGTCGTTCACGTCGCGAATCCTTAAAATCTTTTCAAATCCTATCCATCCTAATTCTAAAAAAATAGCGAGGAGCAGCAAAGTAGCAACTAAAGTTACCGATTACAACACGAGTAGGTTTATCGTTTTTAGTATGGGTGTTTGGAAAAAACGTTCTGAACACCCATTACTAAATTCCTTAGACTTAAATTAAATACCTTATTGTTGAGTAGTAAGTCGCGAATTTTACGCTTTTTATTGAGGAAGGGAACCACATTTGCACCCGTAGTAAATGTATTTGCAAATTTATTTGCACCCGTAACTGCGAATTTATTCGCAGAAAAGGTCAAACTGCACACTTTGAACTACAAAAAAGGACCCCTCAGTATAAAACGTATTTTTCACACTTTTTAACAGAAAAAGCGGTAACTAAAGCTACCGACTACATTAAAACATGAACAGAGATTCTAATCTAAACAGGCTTCAAAACGAAGAATTTGACGTGTGTATCATCGGCGGTGGCGCAAGTGGCGCAGGGTGTGCATTGGATGCAGCATTGCGCGGACTGAAAGTAGCATTGATTGAAAAAGAAGATTTTGCGGCTGAAACGTCGTCAAAATCCACGAAATTGATTCACGGTGGTGTCCGTTATTTGGAACAAGCCTTTAAGAATTTCGATTTCGCGCAGCTCAAACAAGTGCGGCACGGCTTAGAAGAGCGGCACACGGTTTTGGCAAATGCCCCACATTTAGCACGTCCGTTGGCACTCATGACGCCCGTTTTTAGTTGGATTGAAGGCGCGTATTTTTCGATTGGTTTAATGCTTTATGGTTGGTTTGCAAAAAATGATTCGTTGCCCAAAAGCAAATGGTTGTCGAAAAAAGACATGGTGGAACGCATCCCGACTTTGGCAAAAAATATCCACAGCGCGGTCATGTATTACGATGGACAATTGGACGATGCACGGTATTGTTTAGCAATTGCTCATTCGGCGGAAGAAACAGGCGCCGCTATCGCAAATCACGCACAAGTCGTTGATTTTAAACACAATAAAGAAAATGTTTTGACGGCAGCAACCGTCAAAGATTTGATTAACAACACGACTTTTGACGTGAAAGCAAAGCTATTTATCAACTGTACGGGCGCAACGGCGGACACAATTCGGCTTATGGCAAACCCTGATTTATCGCGCAGAATCCGCCCGAGTAAAGGCGTTCATATTATTTTGCCTTACGAAGTGCTTAATTCAAATAGTGCCTTATTGATTCCTAAAACACCCGATGGACGTGTCGTTTTTGCCATCCCTTTTGAAGGGGAGTTGATGGTCGGGACAACGGACGATGATTACACCGAACTCGATGAAGAACCCATTGTCAATGAAAAAGAAATTGATTATATTTTAGAAACTCTTGCGCCATACATGGCAAAAAAGGTTGAAAAAGCGCAAATTAAGTCGGGTTTTGGCGGCTTACGCCCGTTGATTGTGGCAGATGATAGAGCGAGTACAAAGAATTTGGTCCGCGACCATGAAGTAGAAATTGACGATAAATCAAAGTTAATCAGTCTTTTAGGCGGCAAATGGACAACGTATCGTCTCATGGCAAAAGACACGATTGACGATACCGAACAAATATTGAAAGGCACCGTTTCGGCTTGCACAACCGACAAACACGTATTAGTAGGCGGCGTCGGTTATACGCCAAATGGTTATTTAGAATTGGCTAAAAAATCCAATTTAGACAATGATGCTTTGAAACATTTGACGGATAAATACGGCAGTCGCGCCATTAAATTGATATTTTTAATCAATCAAAATCCCGAATTGGGCGAACGATTGACGCCACAATATCCGCAGCTAAAAGCCGAAGTTGTTTATGCCGCACAGTCCGAAATGGCGTGTACCGTTCGTGATTTTATGGCACGGAGAACCCGTTTAGAGTTGATGGATTGGCAAACCGCTCACGCAATTACGCCCGAAGTTGCGCGGCTTTTAGGCGAAACATTAAATTGGTCGGACGCAGGAATCGAAAAAGCAGCAACTGAATATAGGACGTTATTAATGAAATTCAAGAAGGAAACGAACGTTTAAAAGCCTTGAAATTTACACTTTCTCCGTAAAAAAGGCGTATTTTCAGCAAAAAAATGGCTTTATACTGAGGGGTCCCATTTTTCATAAATAATTGATTTTAAGCAAATTATGCGCTTGAATTCATTTCAAAATGAGCGTAAAGCGTGTATCTTAAAATATTTTTCATACATTCTATAATACGCTAACGTGACTTTGACGAGTATTTTATTGAAAGATGAAATTTACGCCGTTGAAGTGACGCTATTTTTCAAAACATACAGCCAAGAAGACGTTGTGGAGCAATGGACGGTCATTAAAAACAAGGAAAAAGGCAGCATTGAATTGGAAAAATACGCTTCGTCAAACTTGCATTTTGCCTTTGACAACTATTATTTGACAAGTTATCACGGCTCTTGGGGAAGCGAAATGAAACCCGAAGAAACGCTTTTGACGAACGGCATCAAAACATTGGATTCTAAACTTGGTGCACGAGCGAATCTGCTTGCACCACCTACTTTTCAACTCTCTTTCGACCGCCCTTCGACGGAAGATGAAGGCAAAGTTTTATTGGGGCAACTCGCTTGGCCGGGCAATTTTAAGATTGATTTTGAAATGGATTCTTACCATCATTTGCGCGTGATTTCGGGCATCAATCCTCATTCGTCGGAGTATCCTTTGGAGGCAAATCAAGAGTTTAAAACGCCTTCGTTTATCTACACTTTTTCGGAAAACGGCAAGAGCATTGCCAGCCGAAATATGCACCGTTGGGCAAAAAAATACCGCATTTTGGACGGAAATGGCGGGATTTGTTCAAAATGCGCCCCGAACGCGGCATGAGTCGCGTGATATGTTTTTCGCCAAGGCATGATTTGACGATACCCGAAATGTCGGTCGCTGATATTCGGAAAGTCGTGGATTTGTGGTGTGCTGAATATGAAACTTTGGGCAAAATTAAGTACATCAACCACGTTCAGATTTTTGAAAATAAAGGCGCGATGATGGATTGCTCGAATCCACATCCGCATGGGCAAATTTGGGCGCAATCCACCGTTCCCGAAGAACCCGCGAAAAAAGCTAAAGCACAATTGGCGTATTTTAAAAAATATGACAAAACGCTGTTAAGCGACTATTTACAAGCAGAATTACTAAAAAAAGAGCGTATTTTGTTTGAGAACGACCATTTTGTGGGACTTGTTCCGTTTTGGGCAGTCTGGCCATTTGAAGCGATGATTGTTCCAAAACGCGCCGTTGCCCGTATTACGGACATGACGGACGCCGAGAAAACAGCGTTTGCGGACGCTTATAAACAATTGACGGTCGCTTATGACAATATGTTTTCGGTGTCTTTTCCGTATTCCGCAGGGATTCATCAAGCACCGACGGATGGTAAAAAACGCGAGGAATGGCATTTTCACAAAACATTTTATCCGCCTTTATTGCGGTCGGCAACGGTGAAAAAATTCATGGTCGGCTACGAAATGTTGGGCAATCCGCAGCGCGATATTGCTCCCGAAAAAGCGGCGGAAATACTGAGGGGTGTCTCAAAAACGCATTATAAATCTTAACGTAGTCGGCAACTTTAGTTGCTGCGTAATATTACGCGGCAACTAAAGTTGCCGACTACATTTTGCCGACTACATTTATGAAGAGTATTTTTGAAAAAATCCAAGAATTGGAAGACATCGCGGGTTATTCCAAGCACGAACAATTTGTTCAAGGCGTCATCAATGCCATTGATGATAAGCTTTTGGTGCGCGGTGATATGCTGCCTTCGGTCAATAACATGATTCAAGAAGTGGGTTTTGCGCGAGAAACAATTATGAAAGGCTATCGTGAATTGAAGGACCGAGGCATTATTGAATCGAAAAACAGATTAGGATTTTTTGTTGCCAATGCCGACACCGAACAGACCTTAAAAGTAGCCTTGATGATGTTTGCTTTTGATGCCTTTCAAGAGGTTTTTTACCGCAATTTTAGGGCAAAACTGGGCGAAAACATCCATTTAGATGTGTTTTTTCACCACAACAATATTGAAGTTTTTGAAACGATTTTGAACCACATCAAAGGCAAATACGGGATGTATGTCGTGTCGCCAATTCCGCATCCAAAGACAAAAGAATTGTTGCAAAGCATACCCCTCAGTAAATTGCTCATGTACGACCGATATGAGGCAATTGGCGGCGATTTTAGCCATATTACGCAAGAATTTGAGGCATCGAGCTACCGAATTTTTACGGAATTGGCGGATAGATTGCGCGATTTCGACGCGTTTTTATTCTATTATCACCCCAATTCCATGATGCCAATTGAGATTTTGCGGGCATATAAAAAGTTTTTGAAAGACTACAATATCAAAGGCGGCGCCCGTAAAAATTACGAAGCAGGCAGTGTCGAAAAAGGCAAAGCGTATTTTATTATTGACAATATTGACCTGTTCCAATTTCTGAAAGATTGCAAAGAAAAAAATCTCAAATTGGGCGTTGATGTGGGCATTTTGTCGCACAATGACGACCCGATGAAAGAAATTATTGCCGATGGCATCACAACTTATGCCACCGATTTTGGGCTAATCGGCACTAAATCCGCGCAATTTGTCTTGACCCGCGAAAAAATTCAAGAAACAATGCCGATGGTTTTGATTCGGCGCAATTCGCTTTAAATTTATGTAGTCGGTAAAATGTAGTCGGTAAATAAAGTTGCCGACTACATTTTATTTTTAGAACTTGATACCGACATTAATGAGAAATACTGAGGGGTATAAATAATTGACAATCAATTATTTATACCCCTCAGTATCTTTTTATGCCCTAATATTTTCAGTCACTTAGAACAGCATCTGATGCACCATTGCGCCAGCGATGCCGCCTAAAATCGGCGCAACAATGGGAATCCAAGCGTAACCCCAATCTGAGCCTTGTTTGTTGTCAATTGGCAACAAAGCGTGCGCAATGCGTGGACCCAAATCACGCGCAGGATTGATGGCATAACCCGTTGTGCCGCCGAGCGAAAGACCGATTGACGCGACGAGCGCGCCGACCGCAAGCGGGGTTAAGCCTTCGGCAAACTTGTTGGCACCCAATGCCGACAGTCCGAAAAGCAAGACGAATGTGCCAATAAACTCGCTGACAAAATTGCCAACCGTGTGTCGTTCGGCGGGTGCGGTGCAAAAAATCGCGCGTTTTAAGTCTGCATCATCCGTTTTTGCCCAATGTGGCAAGTAATGCACGTAAACCAAGCACGCGCCAAACGCAGCGCCCGCGACTTGTGCGACAATATAGCCACCTACTAAAGACCATGAAAAGGCGCCCGTTGCTGCCAAAGCGAGTGTGACGGCGGGGTTCAAATGCGCGCCACTTGCCGAGCCAACGGCGTAAACACCGAACGTAACGGCCAATGCCCAGCCAAGTGTTATGACCAACCAACCCGCGCCTTCGGATTTAGAATTTTTTAATAGAACGCCCGCAACGACGCCGTTTCCCAGTAAAATCAGCAAGGCTGTGCCAATAAATTCTGCTAAATAAGGATTCATACTTGTTTAAAGTTTAGTTGATAAAAAATATTTTAAGGCTAAAAATAGTCAAAATATTCGATTTTTAAGGCTTTACACTGAGGGGTTCCTTTTTTTTGTCATACAACAAAAAAAACGTTTTTATTGAATCACAATATGAGCTAAAGTTAAGTAGTCCAATCAAAATAAACGCTGCCAGCAATTAACTTACCCTTGTTTGACGCGCTCCAAAATGCGCATTTGTTCCAACACTTCACTCATTTTAATCAAGGGTTCGTGTCCCAAAGCGATAACGTCGTAAATGTTTTGAAACAGCAAATGCCACGCGCCCGTTTTCGTTTCCACTTTTCCTCTAATGCATAAACCATTGATTTCAGCGTTAATAAGCCCTTGGTTGTCCGTCGGCTCGACGCCAAAATTTGGAGCAGTCGGCATCAAACCCGCCTTCAATTGGTCTTCTTGACAGTCAATCCCGTACTTCACAAACGAGCCTTTCGTGCCTTGCAAAATGTAACGTGGTGTGTCTTCCCGAACCAAAAGGCTGGATTTTAGCGTCACCTTCAACCGCCCGTAATCGAGCCGAACGTCAAAAGCATCGTCTACTTCCGAATGTTCGCGTTGCGTAAAAGTTTCGCCCGAAATACTGAGGGGTCCTCCGAAAAGTCCCACAACTTGGTCTGCGATGTGGGAACCCAAATCGTAGAGAATGCCATTGGATGGGTCGGGAATTTCTTTCCATTTTTTAGGATTTAGGAGCGGTTTGAAGCGGTTGAAATGCGCTTCAAAACTGATTAATTCGCCCAAAAAATGGTTCTCAACGATGTGTTTAACGGTCAAAAAATCGCTGTCAAAACGGCGATTTTGAAAGACAAATACGTGTTTTTTCCGCGTTTTCGCGAGCGAAATAAGCACTTCTGCCTGCCTTACCGTTGTCGTAAATGGTTTTTCAACCAAAATGTGTTTACCCGCGAGCAGGCATTTCTGAGCGTACTCAAAATGCGTATTGTTGGGCGAAGAAATGCTCACCAAATCTATCTCGTTGTCCGCCAAAACAGCGTCTAAATGCGTTGCTTTTTGAACCGATGGATAGACAGCCGTTGGATTCTGATTCTTGGAAACAATTGTTTTTAAACGAAAATTAGGGTTGGTGAGAAAAAACGGCGCTTGCAAATAGCGACCCGATAAACCAAAACCGACGATGGCAACATTAAGCATATTTTAACATTTTTGTTGAATAAAAAAAGTCGAATTGACTACGCAAGGGTACGTCAATTTTCCATAAAAGAACATCAAAAAAGCATTTTATACTGAGGGGTCCTTTTTTTTGTTCCAATAGGACTAAAAAGGAAAAAAAAGGATTTATTAGGAAATCCATTAATAGGATTTTAGATGCACAGACGTGAGCAACAACCACGCGTTTTTTGGATTCCAAATTTCAGATTCCAAATTTCAGATTCCAAATTCCAAGTCGGTTACTTGAGATTTGGTGTCTAAAATTTGGAACAATAATTCCGTTTACGTAACTGTATTTGCGAATGAATGCGCAAATACAGTTACGGGCGGTTGTGATTTTTTACCTTTAATAAGTGTTGTTATGTTTAATTGCAATAAAATAGTAAGGCGTATTTAATTAAAAATCAAGTATTTGCAAATAAATCGTAAAGCCGTCATACCGCTGTTAAAATATTTTTAATTTCTGCATTTTTAGTTTTTTATTCAGGTTCTTTGACAATTTTAGTGGAGATGACATTTACGAAATCTTTAAGATTTCGTAAATGTTTGTAAATCAACATTTTGCAGATGAAATTTTAGATGAGA
>JAYUKJ010000112.1:0-5551 GCA_043764555.1 Saprospiraceae bacterium | reverse complement strand
CTGATGTTACGCAGCGTGGTGTTGACTCTACGAGTCAAGCAAGAAATTATTTGATAATGCGGTTATAAATATGTTGAACCTAACGGTTCAATCACGCTCAATTCCGACTCTAATTGAACCGTTAGGTTCAACATATTTATAACAAGCGAAACGACCACTTTCCTCTTGACTCGTAGAGTCAAGCAAGAAATTATTTGATAATGCGGTTATAAATATGTTGAACCTAACGGTTCAATCACGCTCAATTTTGACGCTCATTGAACCGTTAGGTTCAACATATTTATAACAAGCGAAACGACCACTTTCCTCTTGACTCGTAGAGTCAACACGGACTTGCGTAACATCAGTTAATAAAATAAGCGCATTCAATTAATCTCGATTGATGGAATTTTAAACGATTTTCTACCAATGACGGTTTAAAATGCGCGTTGGATTTTTAGAGTGCATAACAAATTATCTTTGGGGTTCCAACTTTCCGAAAGTTAAAAACTTTCCGAAAGTTTTACCGAAATATATTTAACAGACCCCTCAGTATAAATGCCTTTTTGAATAAATATTTTTAAAAAAACAACTTTAAAAAACAGTCGTATCTCATTTAGTTTTCTATCTTTGTTTCACAAAAGAAAATAATTCAGCCATTTGAAAAGCAATAAATCAACGTCAAACGCCCGCAGGCTCTCGGTATCTACATTTTAGGCGTTAATAATTAGACTATTCATTTTAAAATTACCCTTTACAGATTCAAGGATACCCTTTACAGATTCACCGCACCCTTTACAGATTCATCGCTACCCTTTACAGATTCATCGCTACCCTTTACGACAGTCAAACAACTTGTACATTTTGGTGGGTAACATCGACATTTCAGCGGAAAATGGATTGGCGCTATTCAGTACCGCATTTTTCATTGTTTTAGACACTTTTCCTACATTTTTAACGATTTATTGAAAAAAATAGCTTATTGTCTTGGATTGGCACAGTCTATTGCTATTTTAAGAGAGCTGAGTTTGTGTCTTATTTTGTAATTTTCAAAAAAATTTTTCAAATGAAAAGAAAAACTTTATTCGGCTGTTCACAGCAAGAACTGTACGTCATCACCTCGTTGTTTTGGAACAGCGTGTTGCGTTTCTTGCCCCAATTTTCGTCCATTTTCCCTTTTTACACAACCGCTTACGTGGCTGAGCGCTTAAAAAAAATTGAAGAAGCACGCGCTATTCCCAATCAAGTGTCGCGGCAAGATGACAAAAAAACCAAAGGTCTCCTTTTGGACGACGCCTTGGCCGACTGTTTGACATTGCACCGCACTTTAAAGGCCTACATCGTGCGCCTTTATCCAAACGCGGAGCTGCAAAAAGTTAAACTTGACGCGTCGGGACAAAAACATTTTGCGAAAGCGGCGAGTGGTAACCGCGGCGCACTCGGCGATTTGAACGACGCCGCCATCCAGTTTTTGACAAACAACGCACCCGATATGGTTGGTAAAAACATCGTCCCCGACAACTTTTTTGCCCGTTATCAGACCACCGTCGAGCAGTTTAAAATCGCCCAAACTGACTATATCAACGCAGCAAATGACGTGAGAGACTTAACGGCCGACAACACCGACGCCAACAATGACATTTATCAAGAAATGACACAAGGCATCGACGAAGCCAAAATTGTGTTCGCTAAAGACGCCGCGCAAAGTGATTATTTTAGCGTTAGCAATTTTTTGTTTTTGGTAAGCGGGTCAAGTTTTGCGGGTCTGAAAGGAACAATCACCGACGCGGTAACGAACAAAGGTCTCAAAGACGCCCAAATTTGGATTTCGGGTAAAGACAAACCGCTGACAACCGACAAATATGGCAAATACGACCTCGGTCAATTGGGCAACGGTACCTACACCGTCCGCGTCGTTGCCGAAGGATACACCGAACAAATTTTTGACAAGTACGACATCAAAGTGGGCGTTTACAACTACCTCAATGTCGCGATGCAAGTCCTCACGACCGTTGTTTAGACGGTGTGTTGTTTTACGGTGATTATAAAAAGTTTGAGTAAGCAATCTGTTGGCATACAACAGATTGCTTTTTTTGTGACCGCTACGTGACATCTCTCAAAGAAAGCCCCCCTCAGTATAAAAGAGTGCATAACAAATTGTTTTTTCAGGTTACAACTTTCCAAAAGTTTTTAACTTTTGGAAAGTTATTCCACGATTAAAATGCAAATTTGTTAAGCACCCGTATAAAACGCAAAAAGCCTTGCAAACACCCGTTTGCAAGGCTTTTTTTAGAGCGCTTATCTTGTCGAAATTCCCTACTGCAACTGCCTGAACGCCGCCTCCGCCAATCCAATCGTCGTAGATTGCGACACGCGCGTTTTTTTCAGCGCACCATCCACAACCGCTGCCGCGCTCAAATGGTAATTGCCCATTTTATCTTTCTCGCAATACGCCGCAATGTCTTGGTCGTTGAACATTTTTTTGAGCGTTCTTTCGACATTTGTTACCAACGCAACACGCTGAATATGCACTTTTTTGAGCAATCGCCGCGTCGGAATATCGTCCGTTGCAACCACCAAACACGCCACGCCTTGACCCGCTTCGGGAACAAATTCACGCGGACTGAACGGGCGAATGACCCATTCTTCATCGCGCATGGCTAAAACTTTTATCGTAACAATCGTCATAATGCCACCGTCAAATGTGCCGTTGCGCATGGCTTCAATGCCTTCAAGCGGCATCATATTGTGAATTTCGGTGGTTGCTTCGGGAAAAAGCCAATTCATTTGCGCCAAGTGTACATTGGTACAAACGCCAATTTTCAAGCCTTTTAAAGTGGCAAAGTCCGTTTTTTCTGCCACTGAGCGTGGTAAAACAAGACATTGACGTACATCATCGCGCTCCGACAAAGCCGCAATTGTCGTGCCTGCGGGCATCGTTGTGGGCATATCTTTCAAGCCACCGGGGCAAATATTGACCTCAGCCGATAACAAGGCGTTTGACAATTCTTGATTGTCCCGATACAGAATTAATTGGGTTTCGATGCCGCGGTCTTTCAGAAAACTTTGCGTGTAGATGCCAAAAAGTTTTGCCCACGGTTCCATACGGACGCCAATCCGCAGCGGCTTTATTTGGGTTTCATGAATCATTTCAGGTTGCAATATTAGGGTATTGTTATAATTTGTATTGAACATTAATTGAGGTATTTGAGTGTCTTTATGGATGAATTTAGATTTCTAACAAAATGAACACATACTTAACGCACCATTTTCAGAATAGTTTCGCGTTGCGCACGCAAGTCAAGTACCCCCTCAGTATTTAAGCGTTTTAGACGGCTACAATGCACGTAATTTCTTAATGAATCAACATAAATTAAACTATAAAATCCTAAAAAGGGCATGATGAATAAGAACGTCCAAAACGCCCAATTGCTAATAATAATTGCCAAGATGAACAAAATAAAATATTGAATGACCATTGCAAACGTGGAAACCGCAGCTCGAACGGGTCCTTCAAATTCCAAATATTCCACCTGCGTGTCGCGAATTCTTTTGCCATAGATGTTCGGTAATCCATGCCCAAACCAACCAATCACGAAGGGAATAAAACCAAGAATTAAGACAATTAAATTCCTAAAACTGGCGTGAAAAGGTTGCGCAACGGCAAGGTCATTGATGTGTTCTTTTTCGAGTTTTGAAAAGTAAATATCCGCTTTCCGACCCAATTCAAAACGTTGATGCTCATCGAGTTGTGTCAAATTATCCGCTATTTCTTGGTGCGCCAAAAGCCGCCTTTCCGAACGTTGAATCAAGGGGAAAACGGTTTGTGGAAATGAATTTCTGTACAACTTAAACAGCTGTTCACTGAGTTTCAAATCAGCATCGCGCTCAATGTGAACAAGGCAAGGACGCATGGCTTTTTGCACATCGGCGGTCACTTGATTGATGGCTTTTGCGGGACTTTGGGCGTACAAATCGTAGTAATTACTGAGGGGTATCGACGCGCCAACTTTTACCATCACTTCGCGGCGCGGATGATGCGGGTCGCTGTACGTGAAACCGACGGGGACGATTTGTAGGTCTTGGTCGCCAAATTTTTTGTACGCCTCAAACGCCATGCGCGCCATGCCTTTTTGAAGCGGACGCAACCGTTTGATGGTTTCGGTGCCGCCTTCGCTGAAAATTTGGATTTTTTGACCTTTTCCGAGCAAATCCGTAATGAATTGCATCGACGCTTCATTTTTTCGCAAATTATCAAACCCATCTTTAAATCTATAAATTGGAATCATCAAAAGGCTTTCGCAAATGCGCCGAAACAAATCTTTTTGGAACACATCGCCGCGCGTGATGAAGTAAAAATCGTGTTCAGGAAACGTGCAAGCCATGATGGTTGGCTCAAAAAACGCCGTCGGATGGTTGATGCTCAAAATGACGGGTTTGTCCTTTGGAATATTTTCGCCGCCGAAATGGTAGATTTTTTTAAAATAAATTTTAAAAGCCAGCGTGACAAGTGGTCGAGTGATGTGGTACAGTTTCATAATTTCAGATTTGACTAAGAAAATGACGCAGGGCAAAAGAGCGCGTAAAAAGTTTTCAATTGGCTGATTTTCAATTATTTATAAGATTTACGTTTAAAAATCACCATTGCCGAGATGTCGCAAAAGTATAAATTTCCCCGCATTATTTGATGTAGAAACATCAGTATTTCAAATGTCCCGTGCTAACAGATTTTTGGAGAATATGAAATGTGAAATGTGAAATAAGAAAATCGTCCTACTTTTGCCTTTATGTTGGAACAAAATACGTCAAAAAAATACCTCATCGTCATCGGTGGTGCAACGGCAAGTGGCAAAACGCGCTTGGCAATTGACGTTGCACGGTACTTCAAAACGGACATATTATCGGCTGATTCTCGGCAATTTTACCGTGAAATGAGCATTGGAACCGCCAAACCGACGGCCGCGGAATTGGCCGCCGCGCCGCATCATTTTGTCGGCAATTTGTCGATTCACGATTATTATTCGGTCGGTGATTTTGAGCGTGCCGCTTTGGTTGTTTTGGACAAAATTTTTGAAAAAAACGACGTCGCCGTGATGGTCGGCGGAACGGGTTTGTTCATTCGAGCGGTCTGCGAAGGACTTGACGAATTTCCCGATACCCCCCTCAGTATAAGACGTCATTTTGAAGAAATTTTTGAAAAAGAAGGCATCGAACCTTTACAAAAAATGCTGCAAGACGTTGACCCTGAATACTTTGCGTTGGTTGACCAACAAAATGCGATGCGCCTAACCCGCGCCCTAAGCGTGTGGAAAACGAGTGGGCAACCCTTTTCAAGTTTCAGAACGCAATCAAAAAAGACGCGCAATTTTGAACCGATTTACATCGCGACGGACATGGAGCGCCCGATTTTATACGATAGAATTAACACCCGCGTGGACGCGATGATTGCCGAAGGATTGGAAGCAGAAGCGCGGCAGATGTTTCCTTTTCGACAATTAAATGCCTTGCAAACGGTCGGTTATCAAGAGTTTTTTGACCATTTCGACGGCACAATCAGCCGCGAAGAAGCGAT
>JAYUKJ010000111.1:0-1679 GCA_043764555.1 Saprospiraceae bacterium | reverse complement strand
TTTTAAAAAATCAAAAAAACGTCTAAATTAGTCCATTTACCCAGTAAAAACAAAAAGGATTTAAAGGTCAATCGCCTCTAAATCCTTTTGTTTTTTTCGAAAAAGGGACCCCTCAGTATAAACGCCTTTTTTCAATAAAAACGCGGCATCACTCGCCTTTTTCGGACGACAAAATGTTGAATTTATGCATCAAACCATCGCTAAAACTGCGACCGACGGGGACGTATTTGTCACCAAAATAGACCGATGAATTGTCAAACCCCGTTAAGTTTTTGCAATTAATAATGAACGATTTGTGGACGCGAAAGAACTGTTCGGGCAGTTTTTCGCCAATGAATTTCATCGTATTTCGGAGCATGAAAGCCTGTTTAGTCGTGTGGATTTTAGTGTAGTTACTGTCGGCTTCGAGGAATAAAATATCGTCAAAAGGGATTTTCTGAAAGATGGATTTATGGCGAACAAAGATGGCATTGTCCAAAAAAAACGGCAATTTTTCAGCGTCATTTTGCGCCACTTTTTCGGTTTTTTCCACCGCCGAATCGTCATCATTTGGCGTTGCTGCGAAACGTCCTAAGGCCATTTCGATGGCCGCAAAAACGTCGTCGGACTCAAACGGTTTAATCAAATAGCCGTAGGGCAAAGTGGCTTTTGCGCGCTCAATTGTTGATTTATCACCGTGAGAAGTGAGAAAAATGAACGGAATGCGGTAGTTTTTGTTAATAAAAGCCGCCAAGTCAATCCCATCTTTTTCACCCCGAATCGTGATGTCCAACAAAACTAAATCGGGTTTTTCACGCGTCAAAGCCGCAATTGCCTCCGTGTAACCGACGGCAAAATCGGTTACGGCGTAATCAAAATCTTCCAAAATATACCGCAAATCGTCGGCAATTATCGCTTCGTCTTCGACAATTAAAATCTTTATTTTCTGCATCATTTTTTATGTTGTATCACGGATTTTTGCTCCGTGAATAAGTGTGTGAAATATTAACAAATTAATTCATCATTCATCATTCATCATTCATCATTCATCATTCATCATTCATCATTAAATCGCTTCATCATTAAATCGCTTCTTTAAAATGAATCGTAAAAACTGCGCCATTCAGGTTCGTCGCTTCCCAATTTCCCTGCAATTGACGCGTTAAACTATTTATTAATTTCAAACCCAAGGAATTTGTCTTTTTGTAATTAAAATCAAGCGGCAAACCGCAACCGTTGTCGCTTACTTTTAGCTGGTACATTTTATTTTCAGGACCCCTCAGTAATTCGACGTTTAGAATGCCTCTTTCGATGTCCACATACGCATATTTTAACGCGTTTGTAATCAATTCGTTCAAAATCAAACCAAGCGGAACCGCCGTATCAATGTCTAATTTGATGTCATTGGCGTTGATATTCAGCACAATATTTTTATCGGTTCTAAACGTCGCCACGATGGATTTACTCAAATCGGTGGTGTATTCTTGAAAATCAATCCGCGCTAAACTGTCGTTTTGGTAGAGCTTGGTGTGAATCAAAGCCATACTTTTCACGCGACTTTGCCCTTCTCTGAGCGCATTTAGGGTCTTTTCGTCGTTCGTTTGCCGTGCTTGCAGGTTGAGCAGCGAATTAATCACTTGCAGATTATTTTTAACCCGATGGTGAATTTCGCGCATCATTGTCTCCAATTGTACACTCTG
>JAYUKJ010000110.1:0-5554 GCA_043764555.1 Saprospiraceae bacterium | reverse complement strand
CCGCAAAGGCGACGCCGACGACCAAATACTGAGGGTCCCTCGTCAGCTGAGAAACCGCCGATTCGATGTCTTTAAAAATCGGAATATTGCGGTGCTTTCCGTCCAGAACTTCCCCTGCGTCGCGTCCAGCCGTCGCATAATCCACAACACCAACAATCGTAAAACGGTCGCTTCCGCGAATCAGACCGTGTGCTGTTTTGCCATTTTCCGTATCAAACAAACCGTGCGTTAATATTAATGCGTCGTTATTCATTGTTTTTTGCGCTTTTTATCAGACAATTACTATTTAAACACTGTAAACATTTCAAACCAAGTAAACATACTAACTAATAAACACGCCCTAAGATGTATTTGCAAATTCATTTGCACCCGTAACTGCGAATTTATTCGCAAATAAACACCAATTACATTTAAGTTTAAAAAGAAAAATGAGTCATTCAGCCGAATTGCCGAATGACTCATTCAAAGAGAGACATAAAAAAAACAGGCACTAACGAGACCATTGCTTCATTAGAATAAAGCCCCTTGCATCATCGTTTGCGTCTGTTTCAGCACTAAAAAGTGAAAACCTACTGTCAAAATATTTGGGCGGTACTCGTCTTCCCTACCAATTTTGATGGGACAAAGATAGAACGACATTCGGCTGCCGACGTTAAGCCAGATTTAAGGAATTGTAAAGTTTATGGTTCCAGTGCTTATTTTACCGCTTGTTTCAAAGGGATTCTTCATCTTTATGCAAGCAATTGTGAGCATTCGCTTACCTTTTATAAACTTTGTTTAAAATGTTTACACTGTAAACTATATAAATTTATTAGAAATGAAAAACAGAATAGCCATTTTATTTGCTTCAATACTTTTTATCGCTGCCTGCGGGACCCCTCAGTATAAACCCGTTTTGGATGCCAAAACGAGCGCTCCTACCCTACTTTCAGCCAATTTCGATTGGCAAGGACACCGCGGTTGTCGTGGTTTATTGCCCGAAAACTCAATTCCCGCTTTCTTAAAAGCCTTAGAACTCGGCGTAACAACCCTCGAACTCGACCTTGCCGTTTCGAGCGACAGCCAGTTGATCGTCTCGCATGAGCCGTGGTTGAACGACGAAATTTGCCTTAAAAGCGACGGTTCGCCCGTCAAAAAGGAAGAATCTGAGAATTTATTGATTTGGAAAATGACCGCCGCCGAAGTGCAGCAATGCGATTGTGGCAGTCGCGGACATCCGCGTTTTAAGGAACAAAAACCGATGAGAACCGTGAAGCCGACGCTCCGTCAAGTCGTGGAAGCCGTCCGCAAACAAGCCGATTTTTTTAGAAAGCCAATGCCATTATTTAACATCGAAATCAAAAGTCAACCCAATTTCGACAACAAACGCACCCCCTCAGTAGCTGCCTTCGCCAAACTCGTTTTTGACGAAATTCATGCCTTGAACATAGCCAAACAGAGCTGTGTTCAGTCTTTTGACCCGCGTTCATTAGAAGCTATTCATCAATTAGACCCCAAACAAACGACGGCTTTATTGGTCGAAAACGCGAATGGATTAAAAAATAATTTGAAACAACTATCCTTCAAACCAACCATTTACAGTCCTTATTTCTTGCTCATCGAAAAGACGACGGTGGACAGTTGCCACAATCAAAACATCAAAATTATCCCGTGGACAGTCAACGATACGGCGGCAATGCGGCAACTCATCTTGATAGGCGTTGATGGCATCATAACGGATTATCCCGACCGTGTTTTAAGGCGTTTGTGAGTAATGTTTAAATTGTTTACAAATATTACTGCGTAAACAAGAAAGGCTCAACTCATTGATTGACAATAAGTTGAGCCTTTCTTGTTTAAGTATCCAGCAATTTCTCTGAAAATACTGAGGGGTCTTTGGAAATACTAAAACCACATTCTAATACTAAAATGTTTACATTGTTTAACAAGATTACTCGATAAACGCATTAAACTTTTCCTTTAATTTCCTTCACAATATTCATCACCGCCGCGAGTAACAGCGGATTTTGCAAATTATCGTCAAAACTCTTCGTGTCGTCATAGCTGCTTTGCAAAATACCGCCGTGCAAACGTTTAGCCACCGCGTCCACCAACTCAATATCTTCTTCTAACATCTTGAAAATCAATTGTTTTTCTTTTTCAAAATCTGCTTTTCGTTTCGCATCAACGGCATTTCTTTGGTTCGTTTCTGCCGTTTTTTGCTCCGCAATTGTCGCTTTTTGCTGTTTTTGCTTCGCCACTTTGCCCTCTTCTGCGTCCATATATCCATTCCGAACGGCTTGCACAAAAAAACCAGCTGCATCTTTAACTTTTCCGCCTTCTATCGCTTTTTGCGTCACCGTCATCGCTTGTCGCAACGCCGCTTCATCGTATTTTTCGACCAAAGATTGCCACATTTTCTTAGAAACTGCCCAAGTTTGACGCGCCAATGTTTCAATATCAGCCGCGACCGTCGGCGCATTTGCGTTAGAATTCGCAGCGGCACTAACCGCTTCGTTAGACGTAGTTGATGCCACATTGGCCGCCGAGTACGGTAGTTTTTTACTAAAACTTGTTGACGTTTGCGGCAATTTTATCGCTTCCATCTTTGGCATATCAGGCACAGTCGAGTGCCCCGCCGCATTTTCTTTAATGTGAAAAACAATCGCCGCGACCTTTTTACCAACTTTCACTTCTTGATAAACAAAGCTAATATCAGTCGTTTCGACCAATCGTTTTCGCGCTTCTTCCAAGACCGCCGCCTTGAAATGACCGTATAATTCGTATTTATTCGCCACGCCCAACATCTCTTTCAATTCTTCAAGCGGCACCTCAACGTGGTGTTGACGGCGCCCATAATATTGTTTTAAAAGATGATACAAACGGATGCTCGTTCCTGTTCGCAGAAACTTATAATTGCGCAAGTCAACTTTCGTAAAATCGCGCTGCAATTGCAATAAAAATGGCTTTAATTGCGGATGAAAGGTGATATTGATAAAAACAGGTTCGTTTTTAATCAATTTTTCAGGCTTTGAAAAACCCGCAACGAGGTTTGTTTCAAGCACCATGCGGCGCCCCGTATCATCTTTGTAAGACACGATAACGCGTTTATCGAGTAGCCGAGAAGCAGCCTCCAAGACGTATTTATAGACACCGCCGCCGTCAGTGATGCCCAAAAGCCCAATTAAATCTTTGATAAAAATGGTGTATTCCTTAAAATCCTCGTCTTCGGGGGAAATCATAGTACACATTTTACCAAAAATCATGAACTCCCAAAAGCTCATATTATCCTTGTATTTTGCCCGAATAAAATCGTTCGATTGCACAAAAATATGTTCAGAATCACCCAACACAACGGGCGGTTTTACATTATCAGTCTCCATACGCTTGAATTTTGCACCAAAACTATCAAATATCATTGACATCACGAAGGACTGATAGTTGGAAAATTCAAAATAATTTTTACCATCCGTACATTTTACGATAGTTAGAGACCAATAGTGTAAGCATTACGCCTAAGATTTAACGCTAATTGTGCTAAAAATACCTTAAAATGAGTAAAATACTGAGGGGTCCTTGTCCGTACATTTTCCGATAGAAGATAAAGTATTACGACCAAAAGCATCCGTACATTTCCTGATAGCTATCCGTACATTTCTCGATAGTTGTCCGTATATTCTTCGATAGTTGTCCGTATATTCCTCGATAGTTATCCGTATATTCTTCGATAGTTATCCGTACATTTCCCGATAGTTATCCGTATATTTCCCGATAATAAAGCGTGCAACTAATTGATAATCAATTAGTTGCACGCTTTCTAAACAAGAAACAATTAAAACATTAAACTTTTATAAAACAACAAGGAAATGGTTGTTGTTTTATAAAAGTTTTTGTTCTAAAAACATTACCACATTACCTAATAGTTAAACACCAATTAATTTGTTAATTAATCTAAGCCAACTATCATTGAATATACGGATGATTTAACTATCAGACCTTATCCTTTTTTAGGCACTTCTTTCAAATCGCCGTTTTGACGCTCATACGCACCAACGTAGCGGTCAAGGGCCTCATTAATGACATCTTTTATGTTGAGACGTTCCCAATAAGCCACCGCTTTGAGTTTCTCTAAAAGGTCTTCGCGAACGATAAACGTGGCGCGGGTCTCGTCGTTTTTCAATCCTTTTTTGATTGAAGCCACTTCGGGTTGAGGCTGCACAGGCGGCGCAACGGCTATTTCCGCAAATTGCCGCGTGTCTTCTTGTCGCTTAGGCGTTGCCAAAAGCATATCGGCGTTAATTAAATTTTTCTTTGCCATTTTAAACTATGTTTACAAAGTTTACTAAACTTAATGAGTTTACAATTTTAGATGTTAAATCGTTTAGAGTGCCTAAAGTTTGGCATCTAAAGTTTAAGATTTGAACGCTCTTAGAGGCGGTCCATAATTTCTTTAGACAATGCCCGATAATCGTCCGCACCAATACTTTTTGGCGCGTATCGGAAGATGTCCAAGCCTTGCGTCGGTGCCTCGGCGAGTGCCACATTTTCGCGAATAGTCGTTTTGAAAGCCGCGTCGCCGAGAGAACCTTGAATCGTGTCAACAACGTTGCGGTTTAGGATTTTGCGCCCGTCGTATTTCGTCACAAAAACCTTGTCGATCGTCAAACCAATGCGCCCGATTGCTTCGCTTAAAACGGCGTAACCTTTGAGCGCCAAAAATTCGGCTTCGACGGGTACGTATATATCATCGCTCGCGACGAAGGCGTTAATCGTCAACAAACCAAGCGACGGCGGGCAATCTAACAAAATGTAGTCATATTTTGAAAGCAAAGGTTCGAGCAAACGGTCCAGAATATTTTCGCGTTTAAACTCTGCCGCCAATTCGATTTCAGCTTTGATGAGTTCCAACGACGACGGAATCAAGTCCAAACCGTCCATGATTTTGATGGGCGAAAGTGGATATTCACCACGCAATGACCCATAAACGGGGCGCTCAACGTCCGTGATACCGAGGCTTTGCGTAAGATTAAACTGTGGGTCAAGGTCTATCAGTAAGACTTTTTTACCCGCGAGTTGTAAGGCTGCGCCAATGTTGATGGTGGAAGTGGTTTTGCCGACGCCACCCTTGAAGTTGGCAATGGAAATTGTTTTGCCCATAAGGTTTACGAATTTTAGACGGTTTAAACTTTGTTTAAAATGTTTACATTTTTTATATGTTTTACATTATCGGCAAAGTTTACATAGTTTGTTGAGTTTACAAAGTAATTCGTTATCTTTTTTGCTTTTTTGGGAAAAATCTTTTTGAGGAGCGTAAAACGAAGTAAGATGAGGCATGACTTGACGAGAAAAAATGGCGTTATTTTTATTTTAAGAAATTTTTATCCTTCATATCCACAAGTTTAGGTCTTGCTAAAGCTCACGCTTTAAAATAAAAAAATGGACGTGCAAGAAAATGACTTGAATTTAGAAAAAGGAATGCGTGCAAAGTTAAACATCATTTACATGGTAAAACGTGTAAACACCATATTTTTAATGTTTACATTGTTTAGGTGATTTACATAGTTTACTCAAAAAG
>JAYUKJ010000109.1:0-1683 GCA_043764555.1 Saprospiraceae bacterium | reverse complement strand
CGCCGCCGCCCCCCGGTCTTTTTCTTTTCACCCGCAAAAGTTTTCAACGAAAAAAAACTTATGCACAGGCTAACTATTAGGAAAGAATATAGGAAGATATAGGTACTATATAGGTTTGTCCTACCAACTGTTCGATACTTCTCCTACCAACTGTTCGATACTTTTCCTACCAACTGTTCGATACTCTCCTACCAACTGTTCGTTGATAACTTTGGATTTTGGTACTTATCCACAGATTTTTGGTGGCTCAACCCACAAAAAAAGGGTTTCCGTCTCTCCTACCAACTGTTCGATGCTATTTTTTACCCCCCTCAGTATTTTCATTGGTTTTCGCTCAAAAAGCCTACTTTTTTACACCCATCTCCTACCAACTGTTCGTTCCTATTTTTAGCGGTGATTAATAGGGTTATTTAAGCATTTTACGGGTGTTTTACCGCCATAAAGCGGCGATTTTAAAACCCATTTCCTACCAATTGTCCGTTACGATTTTTTATCATCTGTTGACAGTCCCGTAAACATTTTTTTGCCAATGGGCGTTGGGGCATTTTTCAGATTAATGCCCTTGTTCATGTCCTCTTCCACGCTGTTTCGGGCATCGTGGTATTGCAATAGTACCAATTTCATCACATCTCTAAATGCCGTTTTAAAATTATCTATGCGGCCATACCCTTGCCCGAATTGGTCTTTTAGCTGTTGCCACGCCACAAAATGCCGTTCCCCGTGCGGAATCCTGTGCAACCGTTGCACCAACCACGTATAAACATCTAATGCCATAGCACTGTGCGACAAAGCCACAATGGCCCGTTCGTCAAGTGGAATTGCGTGTTTCATCAAACTGTTGAAATAGTCATCCGTCAAACATATTTTTGATGTCCAAGCGACTTTGTGCTTGTCCGTCGGAAACCACAAATCGAAGGCTTTGACAATACCGAAATTAATGGGAATATAGACATTGCCATCTTTGAAACCCAAAGTAATGATAGACGCCGTGATGCGGCGAATCTGTTCTTTGATTTCCGCAATTGTCCGTCCGTTGCTGGTCAAGCCCAATTTTTTTATAAACCCCGTCAAGTGTTCTTCCACGTCAATGACTTGGCTTTGCCCTTTGACGGCTTGGGTATTGATGTACGCCAAAATCAGCCGCGCCCGCGTCCCGTAAGGCAAACCGATTTGTAGCCATTCTTCCGTTTCAGGATTTTTTAAGCGCATGGTTTGAATCGCAAGGCTTGAATTGCCTTGTTTTTGTTCCCACAAAGTCACCCCGTCGCCCGGGTCACGGTAGGGCAAATAGGTCTGACAAAAAATAGAATGTTGAAACATGGCCTCCGCTATCGTCGCGGGGTCAGTCATAATACTCACGGCACTGTCCGTCAATCGCTTTTGGACAGCACTTATTTTCAGTTCTTCTTCCGTAATGATTGCGGGCGGAACGGGGATTAGGCCCCTCAGTATGTCGCCAATTTTTTCTTCCATTTGTAGTAACTATAAAACCATAAAAAAATAAAACCATAAAACCATAAAACCCTAAAAAAAGGTTTGACAATGTCGTATATTTACCCAATTCCCGAAGGTTTAAAGCCATTTTTACTTTCTGTAAATAATCTGTGCAAAAAGGGCAAAAAGGGCGACCGTAAAGGGCGACCGTAAAGGGCGACCGTAAAGGGCGACCGTAAAGTAAAGGGC
>JAYUKJ010000108.1:0-20851 GCA_043764555.1 Saprospiraceae bacterium | reverse complement strand
AAAACTTGAAAAATGATGGGTTTAATAGCGATTTTTTGGAAAAAATTCACGCGCCAATTGGTATTGATGTCAAAAGTCAAACGCCTGAGGAAATTGCAGTGAGCATTGCGGCGGAGATAATTAAGGTGAAAAATGCCTAATTGTAGTGCCCAAAACAACTCACAATTTCTATCGCATCTTCCGAAACGCGATAAATAAGTCGGTGTTCGTCCGTGACTCGCCGACTCCAGCAGCCGCGAAAATTACCTTTTAGTGGCTCAGGCTCACCCGTCCCTTTAAAAGGATCACGTGTAATTTCGGTGATTAAACTGCGTAATCGTTTGAATACTTTACGGTCTAATTCGCTCCATTCTCCAAATTCATCATACGCATTTGGCGAAAAAATGATGTTCCTCACAGCAAGATTAGTTTAATTTTTCAAATTCTTCTACCGTAAAAGATACTGTCCCCCGCTTGGCATCAAGATGGTCGAGTGCGGTATTAATTCTTGAAAAATAAGCCTCTTTTGTTTCTTTTGGAAACCCTTTTTTCTTTGAACGAACGCTAATAACGACTTCGCTGTCATCGCCCTGAAAAAGCATTTTTATTTTTTCTACAAGCGCATCGTTAAATTCTGATGCACTAATTTTAAATGTTGTTGTCATTTTTTTTATTTATAATAAATTGATTATCAAGCGATTAATTCCATAGTATCGAATTCGAGCTCTACTAAAACGGCTTTCAATCGTTTCAAAAAGTCCGCTTTCATACTGCTGTATTGGTGAATCATTGCATTGTCTTGAGTTGTTTGACGGTGCAATTTAATTTGATGATTCAATCGGCTTATTTGCTCAATTAAATCGCTTACTTCGATGCTTTTCTGAGCGCGCATTTCTTGTTTGTACATGACTAATTAAATTTAATTTGAACAAAACCTTTTTGAAATTTTTTATTTACACGATTAGGGCGTGTTTGACCAAACCATTCTCTCCAATATAAAGTATCACTAATCCCAATGTTGTGAAATGGATGATTTATTGGATAAATACGCACACCATAAGCATCAACACCATACACATTTCGAGCATTTGGGAAAATAAATTGATTGATGATAAGGCTCTCTTTTTCCCCAAAAATAGCCGCATCAATGAATGTTACAAAATCAATATCATTAGGATTAAGTTTGGTCGTAACAAAACTACCATCAACCCATTGAGTAAAATCAGGCGTTATAAGTCGTTGAAAATCAAATAAATATTCTCTGTATGAATGCAGAATAGCTGTTCTCGTTGAGCTACTCGCAAAATTATGAACGAAATTGTTTTCAAAATTGTCAATTGACATCTCTACCTTATCATAAGGCGTGAGATAGCCACGTTCATCAAATTGTACTTTTATGTTTTCCATAATGCTTCCTATTTTAGTTTACAAAGTTACAAGAAGTTTTCTAATCAAAAGAATTACCTCAAAATCACTTTTATACTGAGGGGTCCTTCACACCAATAATTCCTTCTCAAAAAGCTCAATTTTGCGGTTCAATCTATCAAAAAACTGATGCCGATTGACCTCATTTGCGCCCATAATGTCGAGTGAAAAAGCCGTCATGCGGTTGAAGAAATTCAAGCCTACTTTGTACATCTCAACATTGGACGACACCATAAAGTTTGGCACATCGAAAGCGTTGTAAATCAATCGTTTAGACGATGTTTCGGTGAGAATAAACATCCCATTTTGAAACAATTCGTTGTACCAAATCTTAATGGGTGCGCCGCTTTTATCGGTCGTTTTTCGACCTTTTACGACCATCATTTCAAAATGCGCAACGAGTTCTCTGTTGCTTTGAAGCAAGACTTTGGCGTCGTCCGAGTTTTGGAATAAACCCGCGTTGAGGCAGTAACGAATCTGATTTAATGTAATATCAAACATTTGGCTGTTCCACACTTCTTCACCCTCAATCGTGGTGTATAAATTCACCATATTACGCATCTGCATTTGCAGCGGCGAGTCGTTCACATATTCGCTAAAACTAAACTTTGTTAACGCGGGATTTTTGGATTGGAACAAAGTCCGTCGCCACATAAAAAACTTAAACGCTGCCAACTGCGGAAACATCAAATAGTAAAAAAGCGGCACTTCTAAGGCGGCAAAACGGATTTTAGGCGCCGAATCGCGCTTCAATTCTTCCAAATCTTTTTCCAAAATCGTTAGAAATTCCATCAATTTTCGGGGCGGCGTCAAGAGCGTCGGCAGTTCGAAACCGACGGCAAGCGGGTTCGTTAATTGCCCAAAAGGAATGTCATAATGCGCAATGAGCAACAATAATTGCTCAAAACTGATGAGCGTTTCGCCCGACAAACGGCGGTAAACGGCGCTCGGTGCGATGGACAAAAGGTCGCCTAATTCGGCGGACAATTTGCGCGGCTGAATCTTTTGCTCAATGAGCGTAAAGAGTTGTTGCTGAATGTTTTGTGGATTCATTTTTCTTATTTTTCCCGATTGGCGGGAAAGATATTTAAAACTTTCCCGTTCAACGGGAAAAACCGTGGAAAATCTTTTGTTTTTCCCGTTTTTCGAGAATCAAATCTCGAAATTCACGGAAATAGGAAGAAAAAAACGCGATTTGAGGCGGGTGTTGCTATCACCTTTGCAACATCGAAATCAACAAGTATTTACCTCAATAATTTATACCATTTTCAGTTGTCGCCCAGTTTTCAAAACACGCATTTTTTTACAAAAAAAGACCCCTCAGTATAAACGCCCTTTTTCGGCTTTCAAACCCTATTTTTTCACTCAAAATGCTCAAATCATGAAGCCTATTTTTTTCAATATCTTATTGATTATCAGCGTGTTATCAACCATTGGTTGTTCGCCAACTTACTATCAACCGACCTTGGTGAACGCGCCTAATTTCCATAAAAAGGGACAAGCGTATCTGGCAGCTCACTCGTCTCTTGGTTTTGCACCAACCTTAATTGGGGCAACTATTACCGACTTTTCTTCCTTGATTTGCGATGTACAAGCCGCTTATGCCATTACCGACCATTGGGCGATTCAAGGAAATTATGAAAAAGGAGAATACGGAAAGACGACTACTTCTACAGCGTTTTTCAGTACAAAGACGACTACGCAAAAAACGATGACGAAAGGCACTTTGGGAGAATTCGCTATCGGTTATTTTAGACCTATAAACGAAAGCATTGCTCTAAGCTTATACGGTGGCTATGGGTCAGGTTGGATTGACAACAATTGGGATTTTGAGGGCGCATCTTCGGCTAAATTAAGGAAGTATTTTCTCCAAGGAACAATCGGAACAATTGGGACAAATGCTAAACGTTTTGAACTTATTGGCTCCGCTAAACTCGCGCGCTTAAACTATCACGACCTGAGCCAAACCTACACAGAACAAACGTATATCGATGCTTTCAACGTATTAAAAACACCCTTTACGATTGCAGAATTTGGCACAGTGGCGCGTGTCGGTTTTAAAAATATTAAGTTTCAATTACAAGGCAGTTTTATGCACCTATTCACCATAACAAATCCACCACTTCAATATGAAGGGCTATCGGTCGGTTTGGGTATTTGCGTTCAATTTAATAAGGAAACGAATCAAAACGCGACTTCTGAATATGAATTTTTCTAATTTAAATCACTATTGGGGGGCTATATTTTAACAATGAAAAAGGAGCCCTCAGTATAAATACCTTTTTCAGCTTTCAAACCCAATTTCTTAACTTAAAATCATCAAATCATGAAGTCTATTTTTCTCAATATCTTATTGATTATCAGCTTGTTAGCAGTCGGTTGCTCACCCGTTTATTACAAACCGAACTTGATGAATATACCCAATTTTCAAAAAAAAGATGACGTCTATTTGGCAGCTCATTTGGGCGGCGGCGTAGGTGACGTGCAGGCGGCTTACGCGGTGGGCAATCACGTGGCCATTTTGGGCAATTATACCCAATTTTCAAATACACAGGAAGACGGAAACGCCGCAAATTCGGGTGAAACAAAAACGACTAAAACGCGGGGAAATATCGCAGAGTTTGCCGTCGGCTATTTCACGCCGATAAGCGAAAATTTCACTTTTGCTTTGTACGGCGGCTACGGTTCGGGCAGCGTCGAGAATGACTGGAACGTGCGCGGCAATTCACAAGCTGATGTTAAAAAACTGTTCGTTCAGCCGACTTTTGGCGTAAAATTCAAAAATTGGGAGTTTGTTGCAGGTTATAAGCTGGCAAATTTGACTTATTACAACCTCAATCAAAATTATACAGAGCAGGCATTTATTGACAATTTCGAGGTTTTAAAGCGCCCCATTCCTATTTTAGAATCTGGATACGCCGTCCGCTTTGGCTTCGAAAAAGTAAAATTTCAGTTGCAATTAGCGAGCGTTCGGTTGATAAACGCACCGTCTAAAACGGAAAGCGGCCCTAAATTTTCGTTCGAGTCCGCCTCAATCGGCGTGGGTATTTGCGTTCAATTGAATACAAAAAAGAGCGTAAAATGATGTCCATCCACGTGTTTTTTAACTTTTAAATATATTAATTCAATTCAATTCAACTTATAAACCATCTAATCATGATGCCTACTTTTTCTAAACTACTCGCGCTTTTGAGCCTACTCGCAACCGTTAGCTGCGGACCCACTTACTACAAACCGACCGTCATGAATATCCCTAATTTTAGGGAAAAAGACGAGGTGCATTTGGCAACAAATATCGGGACATCCAACTTTCTTTACTCGTTTCACGGCGACATACAAGCCGCTTACGCCCTGACAAATCATTTGGCGATTCAAGCAAATTATATGCGCAGTTCGGACGCCGTGAGTTACAGAAACGCCACGTCGGATGAATTCGATACAGACCGTTTTTTCTCCTTGGGCGAATGCGCTTTGGGCTATTTTATGCCGTTTGACAAACACGGTACTTTTAGCATATTTGGCGGCTACGGCGCGGGCAAAGTGCGCAATAACTTAAAACTTAATGGAGAATGTTCGGCTGATTTGGGCAAGTTGTTTGTTCAATCTTCGATGGGTTATCGAGACGAAAATATCGAATTTATTGGCTCCATAAAATTAGCCGCCTTGAGTTACACGAACCGTCAACAAACGCTGAAACAGCAGTACGACATCGAGCGTTTCAACGCACTCAACGGTCTCATTCCGATGATAGAAACGGGGTGGACAGTGCGCTTTGGCAGCGAAAAAGTTAAATTTCAATGCCAAGCAACAACCGCTCTTGAATTGGGGGAAAGCCCCCTTTTTCAGTACAGTATTTTGACTTTGAGCGGCGGCATTTGCGTGCAGTTGAATGCGAAAAAAAAGTCGAAATAAGACCCCTCAGTATAAAACGCCTTTTTTCAAAAAAAATAAGCCTTAACCCATCAATTGCAGCAACACCTTTTCCGCAGTCATCGGTGCATTAAAATCGGGGTTTAACGTCGGCGAGGTTTCAAACCTCGCCGACGTTGCTGTGTACGCTTGCAACGCATTTTGAATCGCAAAAAACGCCCCAATCCCATACATCAACGGCGGTTCGCCAACAGCTTTGGAATTAAAAATGGCGAGATTATCGCCCGCGTGTTCCAAAAAATGCACGTCAATTTCCTTGGGAACGCTGTAAATATCGGGAATTTTGTAGGTGGACAGCGCATTTGAGCGCAATTTGCCCGTTTTGTCATAAACGACTTCTTCCATCGTCATCCAGCCGATGCCTTGCGCAATGCCGCCTTCAAGTTGTCCTTTGTCAATCAATTCGTTCATCGAATTGCCCGCGTCATGCACTACTTTTACGCTGTCAATTTCGTAGATGCCGCGCAAACAATCCACCGTCACCGTCGTAATTGCCGTTCCAAAAACGTGGTAAGCAAACGGATGTCCTTTGGCGGTCGTCCAGTCGAAATGCACGGAAGGCGTCGCATAATGTGCGTGTTCGGAGAGACTAACGCGTTGCAAATAGGCGGCAGAAATGAGGTGTTCCCACGTCAATTCGGTTTTTTTCCCTTTCAGAAAAACAGCGTCATTTTTAAAACTGATGCCGACAACGGACGTTAGTTTTAGCTCCAAAGCTGCCACTTTTTTCAGTCGTTTTATCAAATTTTCGCAAGCCATCAACGTTGCTTTGCCGTTCAAATCTGCCGTTGCCGAAGCTGCTGAAGGGGAGGTGTTGGCGATGCGAAAGGTATTTGTTGAGTGAATTTTGACATTTTTCGCGTCAATTCCAAGCGTTTTTGCCGTCACTTGCATGATTTTAGTGTTTACGCCTTGTCCCATTTCTACGGCTCCCGTCGAAACGCTCACGCTGCCGTCGGTGTAAATATGCACCAAAGCGCGCGCTTGATTCATGGCGGTTTTTGTGAAAGAAATGCCAAAACAAATCGGCATAATCGCCACGCCACGCTTCAAATATTTGCTCGTTTTATTAAAATCGACCGCCGCATTTTTCATTTTTTGAAAATCAAAACGCGCATCGGCCGCCGTCCAACAAGCGACCGCTTCACTCGCCGCGATTTGTCCAAAAGGAAATTCATCGCCCGTTTTTAAAAGGTTTTTTTGCTGAATTACTGAGGGGTCCACCCCAATCATCGCCGCCGCTTTCGCAATCGCCGCTTCGATTACAAACATCCCTTGCGGACCGCCAAAGCCGCGAAAAGCTGTATTTGGCGGCAAATTCGTGCGGCAACTGTACGCTGTCGCTTCAACATTTGGGATAAAATAAGTGTTCGTGGCGTGAAAAAGCGTCCGTTCCAAAACCGCGGGCGACAAATCGGCCGCCGCACCCGCATTTTGAAAAAAGGTCACTTCGTAGACTTGAATTTTGAGATTTTCGTCCAAACCGAGCTTAAAATCAGACGAATACGGATGCCGTTTGCCCGTCATGCGCATATCTTCCATGCGATTTAAACTGTATTTGACGGGACGTTTCAAGACTTGTGCCGCCATGCCAACGAGTCCTGCCCACATATTTGCTTGGTCTTCTTTTCCACCAAAACCGCCGCCGAGACGCGTAACGTCCACCTCAATTTGGTGCATCGGCAAACCCGTCACGCGACTCACGGCCCGTTGAACCGCCGTCGGTCCTTGGGTCGAAGAATAGATTTTTAAGCCGCCTTGCTCGGTCGGAATTGCGTAAGCGCCTTGCGTTTCGATGTACAAATGCTCTTGCCCACCGCTTTCAGCAATGCCTTCGACGATGTATTTGCAGTTTTTGAAGGACCCCTCAGTATCACCGAGTGAAAAATGCTTTTTGGGGATAATTAGTTGCCCATTTGCCGCCGCCTCACGCGGGTCGGTGACAATCGGCAAAGGCGTGATTTCGACCTTGATTTTTTTCACGGCTTCGCGCGCAATCGCCTCCGTTTCAGCGACAACGAGCGCAATCGGCATTCCGCAAAAATGCACATCGTGGTCGGCCAAAAGCGGTTCGTCGGGAATAATGCCGCCGATTTGGTTCTCGCCAACAATGTTTTTCGCCGTCAAAACGCGCACGACACCCCTCAGTATTTCGGCTTCTGAAACGTCAATTTTTGTCAAAATCCCGTGCGCAATCGGGGAATCAAACGCCACGGCGTAGAGCGTTCCGTTGAGCGTTGGCACGTCGTCGAGATAGATGGATTCGCCGCGTAAATGGCTGGCTGAGTCTATATTTTTCATTGTATTTTCCTTGTTTGTCGCCAATTAATGACACGAATAGTTTTAAAAATTAAGGTTTTGATTATATTTGTCCCACAAAATAAAAATAAATTGTTTCCATCGCTGTTCTAATTACCGTTTTGTTTAATTCATTTTTAAATCAAAAGTCAATGGAAAATCAGTTAACACCCTTTGAAGGTAAAGAAATCCGTAAAGTTTGGCTCGATGAGCAATGGTATTTTTCAGTCGTTGATGTTATCAAAATTTTGACAGACAGCACAAATCCCAATGACTATTGGTATCGGCTCAAAAAGCGTGAAAATGAGTTATCGACAATTTGTCGAAAGCTCAAAGTAAAGTCCGATGACGATAAAATGTACGCCACAGATTGCGCCAATACTGAGGGGGTCTTCCGCATCCTCATGTCCGTGCCGTCGCCAAAAGCCGAGCCGTTCAAATTGTGGTTGGCAGCGTTGGGCAAACAAGCGATTGACGAAGCCGAAAATCCCGAATTGTTGACCGACCGACAAGCCGAATTGTACCGCGCCAAAGGTTATTCAGAAGAATGGATTACGCGGCGCGTTCAAACGATAGAAACCCGTAAAGCATTGACCGATGAATGGCAACAACGCGGCGTCAAAGAGTCCCAAGAATATGCGATTTTGACGGCAACAATTGCCCAAAAAACATTCGGTGTAACACCAACTGAACACAAAGACATCAAAGGTTTGGAACGCCAAAATTTGCGCGACCACATGACCCCATTAGAATTGATTTTCACTGCTTTAGGTGAGGAAATGACCCGCGCCGTGACCGTTAGAAATGATGCTCAAGGCTTTAATGAAAACCATGATGCCGCGCAAAAAGGCGGTGAATTGGCGGGTAAAGCACTTGAAAATCTTGAAATGAACTACGGTGAAAAAGTGGTGTCGCGTACCAATTATTTAGGCTTGAAAAGTAAGGACGAACCAAACGTTTTGCCTGAATAATGGGTTTTTTAGTCCCAAAAACAGCTTTATACTGAGGGGTCTTTTTTTGAATTAAAAACGTCATTGCGAAGCACGAAGCAAAAAAATTTAGAATTAAAAACTGCGAATACAGCTATTTTTCCAACGTAGAAATAATCTCCTCAAAATGCGCCAAAAGCAACTGCCGCGCCAACAAACGCTTGTATTTTTCCGAGCCGCGCACGTCGCTAATCGGCGCAATTTCCGTTTGTAACACGTCATTCACCGCTTTAAAAGTCGCTTCATTTATGGGTTTTCCGATTAAAAAAGCTGCCGTTTTTGTGGCAAAAAATGGAATCGGCGCGACGCCACCAAAAGCCAAATTAGCCGATTCTATTAAGCCTAAATCATTGACAGTCAATAAAATAGCTGAATTGACGCTCGCAATATCCAAGTGCGTCCGTTTGCAAACTTTTTCAAAATTGAAAAAAGTATTGCCCGTTTTAGGTAAGTCGAAATAAAATCTTTCGACAATTTCGTCCGCCGTTTTGTCCAGCGTTTTATAGCCTTTATAAAATTCTTTTAAGGCAATTTCCCGCCTGTCGTCTTCCTTGTTTTTTAGAATTAAAATGGCATTTAACGCCAAGAAAAACACCGTCATATCGCCAATCGGTGAGGCATTGACGAAATTTCCCGCGAGGGTCGCAATGTTCCGAATCGGCGTTGACGACACCAATTTTAGGTGTTTTTGGAGATTTGGGAAGGCTAAATTGACGAAACTACTGTTTTTAAAGTCCGAAACGGTTGCCGCGGCCCCAATTTCGCACCGATTGCCGATTTTTTTAACACCCCTCAGTATCGGGTCGTTGAAAAGGAAATCAATGTCGGCGTTCGTCATTTCATCGTGTCTTTGGACGTATAAATCCGTGCCGCCGCCAACGATTTTAACGCCGTTTTTGACTGTTCCGGCTGTTCCAACGTCGGCGAGGTTTGAAACCTCGCCGACGTTTTTCACATCGATATTTATTGCTTTTAATCGCTCATTGATTTCTGAAAAATAAAGAGGAACGATGTCGTTTTCGATGCAAAAATTCATTGCGTTGCCGTCCTTTTTTTCTACAAATTCAGCAATTTTCAACGCCGCCCTTTCGATGGATTTGTAGCCCGTGCAGCGACAAATATTGCCGTCAATTGCGGCAATGACGCCGTCGTTTTGGGCATTTTTTTCGGATAAACAAAAGCCCGTCAAGGACATCACAAAACCGACGGTGCAGAAGCCACATTGCGTTGCTCCTTCGTCGCTCATCGCTTTTTGAACAGGCGTAAGTGCTTGATTACCAGCGTTCGGAATCTGAAATTTGAAATTTGGAATTTTTAGGGACCCCTCAGTATAAACGGCATTTTTAACGTCGGCGAGGTTTGAAACCTCGCCGACGTTCATGTTAATTCCTTCCACCGTCGCAACGTGTTTGCCCTGCACATTGCCAATCGGCGTGATGCAAGACGTGACGTTTTGGTACGTCATTTTATCGCTCGACAGTTCACCAATCAAGACGCTGCACGCGCCGCAATCGCCTTCTCGACAGCCACTTTTTGTTCCTTTTAGATGCTGATTTTCACGGATAAAATCGAGTAAAGTCGTGCCTTTGGGGGCGTTTGTGGCGATATTTTTATCGTTTAAAATAAATTGAAGCATAGATTAGAAATAGAATTTAATATAGAAATTATGGCTCCACCTTTCCAAAAGTTTAAAACTTTTGGAAAGGTTTTATGCGTAAAATTAGGACTTTAAATGTTTCAACGCTTCCCGCCGCGTCAAAGGTGCTAATTCAGTCGTTTCGCAGAAAGCAATCACGGCCGACGGATTGATTTTCGCGTATTCGCGCAAAGCCCAACCTGCGCCTTTTTGAATGAAAAACTCACGTGAATGCGCCGTTTGTCGAATGTAATCAAACAGCATTTTTTCGTCGGTTTTTGCCTTGAAATAGCGTTGAAACGTGATGGCCATGCGCTGTAACCACATATTTTCGTGCCGAATCCACCCCTCAGTAATCGGATGAATTTGGTGTGAAAAACGGGTAAAATGCATCGCCACAAGTTTCGCAATCCAATCAACAGAATCCCACCACGACTTGTTTAAAATCAATTCTTCCAAGAAATAAATGAAGTCTTCAGACTGCGTTTTTACCTGTTTTTGCAACATTTCGAGCGCAATATAGTGCAATTCCCGTTGTGGTTCGTCAAAACAGAGACGCGTAAATTCTTTCAAATCCGCGTCCTCAAAAACGCCATTTTCCGCAAAAAAACCTTTCGAAAAACGCATCCATTTAGGCGCATTTAGTCCGTAGAAATCAAAATGATTTTTCATGTATTTTATCTGTTTCTGCGCATATTCAGGGTCGCCGTTCTCATTCAAAAGGCGGCGAAGTGTGGTTAAATAATCGACTGGATTTAACTGGTTTTCCATTTTTTACGCGAATTTATTTTGTTATAAGTAAGGAAAGTTGTCCTTCGGAAGCGCTTCGGTACGCCTTTTGCAAAGTTGCGATTGACCACTTCACAATAGAACATAAAAACGTTTATTTTTAGAAAAAATCTTATCTTTTTTAATTTGCCTAAGTTATTACAAACTTATTTTTTTTGTAATACTAACCTTCATTTTTTGCACTTTTTTTTCTATTAAATCAAAAACGTTTGTCCTATTATGAATCTTTTAAAACCCATTTCGTCCATCATGTCGCGCAATTTACACGTCATATTGGCGACTGACAATCTAAGTTTGGTCAAAGATATTTTCGACCGAAAAACCATCCTACACATTCCCGTTATGCGTCACGGTCGCGTCGTGGGCATCATTAGCCGCACTGATTTTCGGAGTTTCCAAAACGGTTTAGACAAAAATTTTGATAATCCTGCCATGACACAGTCGCTTTTACGCTCATACGTTGCGGAAGAAGTGATGAATGATAAAGTGACATTTTTGGAACCAAATGACCGCCTCAATGTGGCGCTTGAAATGCTGCGTGACAATATTTTTACGGCATTGCCCGTCATCGAAGACGACAAATTAGTGGGTTTAATCAACGCCTTAGACGTCGTTAAAGCCTTGTCAAAAGAGCGCGTCGGTGAGTTGCATTATCAGATTTTTTAAGCCTCAAAATGGGATTTCTACGTAAAAAAGCCGCTTTGATGTGTTCAAAACGGCTTTTTTCATGCTTTATACTGAGGGGTCCTTTAATCAATTCTAAAATTTAGAGCGGCGTTGAATTGAATGAAATAGTTATCCAAATTAACGAGTGGAAAATCTTTTATTTCATTTTTTGTATGCCGTGCTGTCCATTTTGAATATTTTTTATTTTTCAATACTTGAGAGGCATAGCCGAACCTCATACCGAGTGTAAAAGCGCCTCTTTCTTCCTCCAACAATTTAGTTCTATAATCAAATCCCGTAAACCCTTCAAATACACCTATTCCGTCACTTTGGTAATCAACGATTCTTGAGAGCGCTGGATTTGTCAATACATTATTAAAACTGTTTAATTGAGGTTGTAAGTCTATGATTTCAAAATATAGTTTATTGAAGGAAATACCACCACCTAAATAAATAGTCCATCTCTTCTTCTTGTAGATTTGAGTGAAACACGTTGCTTTTAGGTGTACACCAGTTAGTAGAGGAATGCCTGAATTTATAAATTTATCGGTTGTTTCCAACTGCGCATTGAGCGTTTGCGAAGCGAATTCAAAGGCTGTTTTGTCGCTAATCCAAAGAATCAAACTGAACCCGCGCAGGCTAAAAAAATTTGGTAGTGTATTAATTTGGCTTTTTTCGAGCGCATTATTTAAGGCGTCAAAACCGCGATTCGTCAATTCGTTGTATTCGGCAATTGCCCTAAAACCAAACGATTTTGTTCTTTTTTTAACTATTTTAAGGTCTTTTTCAGTTGTTTTGATTTGTGCTGTTGCAATGTTTGTAACATTAAACAGACAAAGAAAGATAAGTAGTTTTTTCATATTAATCATTTATTGTTTAGTTGTGGAAGCGAGATTGAACCTTATGGCTACGTTCAATTGAATGGAAAGATTATCCGCTATGACAGTCGGAAATCCTTCGATTTGGTTTCTTGTTTCTTCAATGTACCAACGCATTCTATCTTCACTCCTACTTATTTGATAAGTGTAAGCTATTCTTAAACCTATAACAAGTTCCCCTCTATCTTTATCAATCAATTTTGTGAGATAATCTCCCTCAGCAAATGCCTGAATTTTAGTATTAGGGTCGCGAGAATAGCTCAATGACGGGGAGAGTGCGGCATTTCCTACTAATGCATTCAGGCTATTAGTTTGCGGACGCAAATCCAATAATTTAACGACCATTTTATCTGATTCAATACCACCACCGCCTACTAAACGCAAGCGATTTTTTTCATATAATTTGGCGATAAAGGCTATTCGCAGATTTTGTGAAGTTATAATCGGAGAAACTAAATCCTTATCATCAATAGGGCGTTTAAAATAATTTGCGCGCATACCTAACGCACCAATTTCAAAACCATATCTTTTATCTTTTCCCAAAATAGAAAAAATAAAGCCGTTTGTGTTATGAATGTTTGCTAACGCAATGATTTTGTTGTTATCAAGAATACGATTAATATTATCAAAGCCAGTTCCAATAATCCAATTTCTTTCGGCAACCAATTTAATACCGATAGAATAACTATTTTGTGTTATAGAAAAAGTGTGGAAAAAAATAATAAAAAGCGAGGACAACATATATTTTTTCATGTACTTTCCATTTTAAGTAGAGTGATGATTGAATCTAATGAAAAAGCGACCATTTCTTCAATAGCTAATCGTTATCGTGGGCAATTCCAACTGTCTTCTGGAAAATAACACGTGTAATTGCCTTCTATAATGCCATATAATTCATTATAATGTCCAAAGCCCACCGTGAAGGCATCGGCCAAAGCGTCGATGAAGTCTCCATTACCAGTAGCTGCGCCGTAAAGTGTTCGCGCGATGTACCCTAAGCGTTCTACCGATGTAACGTAATACGTAACAACAGCAGTTGCCACAACATTGATTACAGCACGTATAAAGCTCCAAAAACCACGCAGACTTGCTTGGTTTCTACCGTATGACGTGTTAAGATTAGTGAAAAAATCTGTTACCACATCTGAAATGGCACCCGTTACGTTTTTCGCCATCGTTGTCGCTATCAAGACAGATACTATCTCACTCTCAGTAAGTGATTTATCCTGCTCTACCTTGGACTCGATTTTATCCATACCAGCAATAATGTTGGCAACAATTTGCGGCATTGGGTTATCCTTGGAATCTACTTTAGAAGGGTCAATAGCAGAATAGACATAATTCTGAGCCTCCAAAACGTAAGGCGCAACGTTTTCAGAAATACCCACTTGATTCATATAGTCAGTGAGTGTTTCCTTTTTAGAATTCCAAACCCTAACAAGCAATTTGTCAGCGATGGAATTTGAGACAGGATGTTTTTCATTCAATGCAAGTGAAAAATCTTTGGAAAACTGTGCATTGTCGAAGATGCCGTTATGAGTGTGTCCGAAATATTTATGCCCGGTTGTACGCAAAGCGTCGGCATAATCAGTAAAATACGCAGCAATGTTTTGCTTCATTTGCGTGTATTTACTTTGAGGAATTTCCTCATGCGGATTGACTTTTGAGCAAGCAAAAATCAGCAGGAAGCAGATAGCAGCGAGAGACCGCGAGAGACCGCGAGAGACCGCGATGTTGTTAAATTTGTTCATCATGAACTTTAGTTTAATTACGTTTAAAAATAAGTTTGAATAAAGAAATGGTCGCTCCTTTATGTTGTAAAGATACAATATAGCCAAATATAAAAAAAAACATTTTTAGTTAAATTATATTTTTTACCCATAAAAGGTTAGATAAAACAAGTGTTAAAAATTATAGATATTTTTCAAAAATATATCAGATAAGGACCCCCCAGTATATTGCGCATTTTGCGCGATTTTTTAGACCTTTGAAGCTCGAAAATCACAGCAAATGGAAAAAGTAATTTTAGAAGACCAAGGTCTCAGAGACGGACTGCAAAGTCTGCCCGAACGCGTGCCGACCGAACGGAAACTCGACTACATCAATCGGTTGATTGACGCGGGCGTTCGGCGTCTGCAAGTTGCGTCGTTTGTGCATCCGAAATTGGTTCCGCAAATGTCGGACGCGGAGGAAATCATTGCAAATTTGCCAAAACGCGCGGATATTGTGTTCAGTGGCTTGGTTTTGAACGCAAAAGGCGTGGAACGGGCGGCAAAAACGGGTTTGAAACACTTGGCGGTGAGCCTGTCGGCGAGCGAAACGCACAGTCAACGCAACGCGCGGATGTCGATTTCGGCGGCGAAAATTGAATTTCAACAGATGATTTCGTTGGCGAAATCGGCGGGCATTACCGTTCGCGGTGGGATTCAATGCGCCTTTGGTTGTCGCTATGAGGGCGGAGTCTCGGAAGCTGTTGTCTTGGATTTGGTGCGGCATCACGTGGATTCGGGCGTTGAAGAATTGGCACTTGCGGACTCAACGGGCATGGGCAATCCGCTTCAAATGCGCCGATTAATGTCCGAAATTTTGGCGATTGCGGGCAACATTCCCGTCGCTTTGCATCTTCATAATACTGAAAATAAGGGCTATGCGAACGTGTTTGCGGCGCTCGACGCGGGTGTTCGGCAATTCGATACGGCTTTCGGCGGGCTCGGCGGTTGTCCGTTTATCAGAAACGCAACGGGCAATATTGCGACCGAAGACACGGCTTTGATGTTGCACCAAATGGGATTTGAAACAGGGATTGATGTGGCTAAAATTTCAGCGTTAAGCCTTGATTTTCAACAGTTTATCGGGCGTGGTTTGGCGGGTTTGGTGTATAAATTGGTGCGTGACAAAGTGGTTTAGATAACGATAAATGAGCGTGGTATTCGGATTCGTTACTTGCCTGTTAGAAAAAAGGACCCCTCAGTACAAAGCCGTTTTTTTATTGTTTCAGACATCAACGGCTAAAACTTTTTCACATTTACAACGTAAAACAAGTATTACGGACATTGGCCCGTAAATGTTCAACACAATTCACGGACTAAAGTTCGACGTGCATTTTAATTCACTAAAAAAGTATCTAATCCAATGACACATTGCAGAAACCTGTTCCTCGTCACCCTGTTGACGACCTACTTTGCGCTTACCGCATTTGCCCAAAAAGCACCTATTAAATTCGGAAAAATTGACGAAAAAGATTTGGAAATGACCGTTTATCCTAAGGATTCGGCAGCTTCAGCGGTGATTTTGTGCGATTATGGAGATGCGCGCGTTCAATACAATCCAGCAATTGACCGCTTCGAAATTATCTATTATTTTCATAAACGCATAAAAATTTTTAAAGCCGACCCCTCAGTATTGAGCAGTTTGGGGAACATTAATATTACGTATCGCTATTACAGTCCTAAAGACCAAGAACTGATTACCCATTTAGAAGCAACTGTTTATGAACTCGAAAATGGCAAAATCAAGGAAAGTAAATTGAATGAAAAAGTCATATTTGGTGAAGTGGAATTCAAGGACAATTTTATTAAAAAATTCCCGCTGCCAAACATTAAAGATGGGGTTATAGTTGGATACACTTATGGCATAAAATCTAATTTACTGTATCAACCGCGGCCTTGGTATTTTCAAAGTAATTATCCGACAAAATGGTCGGAATATCATTTTGCCGCTTCTCAATTTCATATTTATGCCTACAATCAAGAAGGTTACAATAAATTGACTGTCAATGAAAAAGGAAGGAACGCGCAAATCATGAATTTAAAAGAGAGAGTAGAAAAAGGCGGCTTCGCAAGTGAGTCTTTCGATGTAGGTGGGGAATTTCAAACACAAAGTACGACTTTAAACATGACGACGAACCGTTGGGCAATGGCGGATGTTCCCGCCTTACGCCCCGAAAACTTCATTACAACGCCCTTAGATTATTACGATAAAATTGAATTTCAACTGAATTTAGTAAATCCGCACAATGGAACAGATATTCCTATTAGCAACACTTGGGAACTGTTTGTAAAAGACGAAATAAAAGACGGAACGACGGGCAAAAAACTCCGTCAACTGGGCGCTGTTCAAGATTTAACGGCGACTTTGACGAAAGGAAAGACCGACCCGATGGATAAAATCGCGGCGATTTCTAATTACATAAAAACCAATATTTCGACCCAAAACGGCTTTTTCTTAGCCGATGATTTGAGCAACGCCGACGTAATTAAGAAAAAAACGGGGACGGTCGGTGACATCAATTTACTGCTTGGGGCGATGCTTTCGGAAGCGGGCTTTAAGGTAACACCCGTGCTTTTGTCAACCCGTTCGCATGGACGTATTGCGAAAACATATCCGCTCTTGAGTCGATTTAACTACTTGATAATGTCGGTTAATATAGATGGTAAAGATATTTTATTGGATGCTGTCAATGCCGCTTTGCCGACGACTGTTTTACCGATTGAAGTGTTGAATGGCCAAGGTTTATTTATGGATGTGGACAAGCCGCGTTGGGTAGATTTACAAGCCACTAAAATGGCAGAATTGACCAATGCCGACGTCACTATCGAAAACGGTAAAATACTGAGGGGTACTGTTTCAACGACGCAGAAAAGCTACAAAGGTTGGAACAGTCGCTTGAAAATCAATCAGGAAGGCGCCGATAAACACGCTAAAGTGATGCTTGAAAAACTCGTCGGCAATGGCAAATTAACGAGCCAAAAATTTGAAAATACGACCAATTCCAATGACCCGCTGAAAGGTAAATTTGAATTTGAAACGTCCGAATTTATGGATGTGAACGCCGAGCGTATTTACCTCAATCCGATGCTATCTTTTGGCAAAACGGAGAATCTATTGAAGAAAACGGAGCGTTTGTTCCCCGTTGATTTTGCGCATCCGTCGGATGAAATCTATAATTTTTCGCTTAAAATACCCGAGGGTTACGCCGTTGAAGAGTTGCCAAAGGCGGTTAATTTGAAATGGGAAGACGGGTCAGTTAACTTTCAGTACGTCGTGGCACCCGCAAATGCGGAAGGCGTGGTGAAAATCACGAGTAAATTGTCCATCAAAAAACCCATTTTTTACGCCGCAGAATACGCCGATTTGAAAAAGACATTCGACGATATTGTCGCAAAACACGCCGAGCAAATTGTGTTGAAGAAAATTAAATAATCTATTTTTTGTGTTAATTTAAGGTGTATATTTGTCCAACAATTTGTCGTTTTTTTTCATTTTGAAATACCTTAAATTATGGACAATCAACTCGAAATATTTGATAACAAACCCATTCGCAGCATTTTACATGAGGGCGAAATGTATTATTCGATAGTGGATATTATCGCTGTTTTAACAGACAGTCCCAATCCGAGAAATTATTGGAACGTACTCAAACGTAAAGAAAAGCAACTGTACACGATTTGTGTACAATTGAAATTGATGGCGAATGACGATAAAATGCGCGCTACCGATTGCGCTAATACTGAGGGGGTGCTACGCGTCATTATGTCCGTACCGTCGCCAAAAGCGGAGCCGTTAAAAATGTGGTTGGCGCAAACGGGTAAGCAAGCAATTGACGAAACCGAAAATCCAGAATTGGGTTTTGAACGCATGGCAGCTATTTATAAAGCCAAAGGACACACGGACGAATGGATAAAAAACCGCGTTCAGTCCATCGAAACGCGCAAATTGTTGACAGACGAATGGAAGCAGCGGGGCGTAAAAGAGGGGCAGGAATATTCAATTCTAACGGCAGTTATTGCCAAAGGAACTTTTGGTTTGACGCCGAGCCAACACAAGGATTTGAAAGGATTGACTCAACAAAATTTGCGCGACCACATGACGCCTTTAGAATTGATTTTTACGGCATTGAGTGAAGAAACGACGCGGCAAATTGCCGTCAGGGACGATGCTCAAGGTTTCAACGAAAACCATGATGCGGCTCAGAAAGGTGGTGATGTAACGGGTGATGCGCTCAAAAGATATGAGCAAAAATCGGGTTTCAATGTTGTGGCATCCGATAATTTTTTAGACCTAAACAGTGGTGATTCCACACCTAAATTACCGATAGCGCCTTGATTTAAAAGTATTTTAATTACTTTGTAAGCCGCAAAATCTTCACCTTAAAACACCTTAAATATGCGCTTAATAGTTTCAACATTCCTCGTTTTTTGCTTACCTTTTTTGGGCATTGCCCAAACAAAACCCACCGAAAATCCGAATATTTACGACGCGTCAACGATTCCAAAAGCCTTGTTGACGCAACAAGCGAACGTCGTTTTTCGAGAATCTACGGAAATTTCAGACCTCTCGAATCCGTCAAAAACGGTCAATAGGGTGCATCTTGTCGCAACGATTTTACGTGAAGATGGCAAACGGTGGGGACGTTGTTTTGTGCATTATCGAGATAAACAAGAGAAAATAACGGCGTTTTCGGGTAAATTATACGATGCAAAAGGCACATTTATCCGCAAGGTCAAACAATCCGAAATCCAAGACATTGCCACCGACGACGGTTTTAGCGTAGCAACAGACAGCCGCGCGAAAGTCGCCGAATTGATGTACGGACAATTCCCGTTTACCGTCGAATTTGAGTACGAAGTGGTGGGAAAAGGCACTTTTCCCGTCGAAAAATGGACAGCACAGCCTTTGCCATCGGTATCGGTTGAGAAATCAAGCTATCAATTGCGGTTGCCGAGTTCAGAAACACCCCATTTTAAGACCTATAATTTGAAAAAAGGGGACCCCTCAGTATCAGAGACTTCCACGGGCAAAACGTATCAATGGACGGCAAACGACGTGGCGGCGGGGAGTGAAGATGCCTTTATTTCAGACAAAGCCATCACCGAACCGATGGTTTTTGCCACGTGGAATAATTTTAAATATTTAGACTTTTCAGGCACGGCAAATACGTGGTCAACCTTCGGTGAATTTTTCAACAAGTTGAATAAAGAACGTGACGAACTGCCCGAAACCTTCAAAAACGAGTTGCGCGCACTCGTGAAGGACTGCCCGTCCCCTATCAGTAAAGTCGAGAAAATTTACGAATTTTTGCAAAAAAACACGCGTTATGTGAGCATTCAGTTCGGAATTGGCGGTTTTCAACCCTTTCCTGCGGCAGATGTTTGTGCCAAAAAGTACGGTGATTGCAAGGGTTTGAGCAATTTTACGAAGGCCATGTTACAAGTCGTGGGCGTTCGGTCGCATTACACGCTCGTCGGGGCGGGGTCGGATGCCGCACCGCTGCAGCCCGATTTGGTGGGCAATTATTTCAATCATGCCTTCCTTTGCGTGCCTTTGGAGCGCGATACGGTGTGGTTAGAATGTACAAGTTCGAGCGCGCCCGCGGGTTATTGCGGCGATTTTACGGGCAACCGCGATGTCTTGATTTTGACAGAAATGGGCGGACAAGTCGTGCATACACCGCGCTATTTGGCAAAAGACAACCGCGAAATGCGCCAAGCAACCGTAAAAATGGACGCCGACGGCAACGCCACAACCGAAGTGCAGACGGATTATTCGGGTTTGAAACAAGACCTACCGCGCGCCTTGTCAACGCACGGAAATGAAAAAGATGTCCGCGATTTTTTGATTAGAAATTTGCACATTTCAAGCCTTGAACTCAAAAGTTTCAAATACACCGCCGACCGTCAACGGATTCCGACGGTGGAAGAGAAACTGAGCCTTGATTTGCCGCATTATGGGACTAAAAGCGGGCAGCGATTGTTTATTCAGCCCAATATTTTCAACAAATTCACATTCGATATGCCCGACACCACGGCGAAAAAACCACGTCAGTTAGGCGTCGTTATTGCCGAATACGGCGTGACGGAATCCGATAGTCTCACTTTTGAACTGCCCGAAGGCTACACGCTTGAACACGCGCCCGAACCCGTGACTTTGACCGCACCTTGCGGTAATTACGCGGCAACCTTCCGTTTGGATGGAAAACGCTTGCTTTATACGCGGAAATTGGTAATCAATAACGACGAACAGCCGAAAGAATCGCTCGGCATTTTGCTCGATTTTTTGAGAGAAATCGAAAAAGCAGACAAAATGAAGGTGGTTTTAGTGACTACGAATTAAAAAAGGACCCCTCAGTATAAACGGCAAAAAGCCTCAAAAACAGCGTGTTTTTGAGGCTTTTTGCCGTTTAGAAACACAAAATAAATAAAATCACATTTTGATACGCACTGTTTTTTGCTACGCAAAAAAGGCGTGCGTGGAGAAAATCT
>JAYUKJ010000107.1:0-1686 GCA_043764555.1 Saprospiraceae bacterium | reverse complement strand
ATTTTTGAAGAATTTAAAGGGGCATTAGCCGAGCAATTTATTAGACAACAATTATCGGCAGAAGATATTTTTATTGGCTATTGGACAAATGAAAACAGCAGCGCAGAGGTAGATTTTTTGGTGCAAAAAGGGAACAGAATTATTGCCCTTGAAGTAAAATCAGGCGAGAATGTACGTTCCAAAAGTTTCAGCGAATTTAACAAAAAATATCAATTACAAGCGATACGCTTTTCGGCATTACCTTTCCAAAAACAAGATTGGATGGAAAATAGACCTTTGTATGCAGTGGGTAGTTTATTTCGGGATTAAAATTTCCAGTAATTTTCATAAATGCTTGACTATCTCGTTGACAGTCAAGCGTTTATGAATTTTGTGAATCCCTGAATATAAATGTCAAAACAATACATTCATCGTCAAATCATTTTGCACCAAACCGCTTGAATGACTGTTCTGATGCAGCCCAAAAGTGGTAATAAGCGTAAGAAAAATGGCTTTTTGTGTTTTAGTGGCTGTTTTGAAAACGCCGATTTTATTTCTCAATTCCTCCGCATAACGTTTATCAATAACGAAAGGATTGATTGAGAATTTCATTTCACAGAGATTGATAACTTGGTAGTAAAAAAAATAGTTAACCGCCCAAAATCTTATTAAATATGGTCGATTAATGTCCATTATTTAAACTTAGGAACATGAAATAAATAAAAGCGTGATTTCCTTTTTAACACATAGGCACATAGAACACATAGATTTTATACATAAAACGCTTTAAGACATATCTTTAAAGAGAAAAACTATGTACCCTATGTGCCTATGTGTTAAGAAAAAATGTGCTTTTATTTAATTCGCGTTCCTAAGTGAATAAAACGTATTAAATAATGATACAAATAAGACGCAATTTATGCGGTTTAAGTGCATTTTAAATTTTAACAAATGTGTAATTTTTTGTTAAAAAACAATTCAACCATCAAATTCGACAGTTCACCAGTTTTCAATTGGACCCCTCAGTATAAACGCTCATTTTTGTCCTATCAATTTTAAATTTCTCGTAGTTGCTTAATTTTATTCACTGATTTCGCCGATTAAAACGGATTTAACTAAGGGTGTTTAATGTCTAAATTGTCTATTATATTCAATACTTTTTTACTGTACTTAATTTTGAATTTTAATTCAGTTATTAACCAGTTTAATGCGTGAAAATCGGTGGAATTAGTGGGTAAATTAAGTATGTAAATTTTCTCTAAAAATTAAAAAAACGTTTGTCATGAAAATTAAAAACCTTTTAATTATTGCATTAATTTTTTCAAGTTTTGCAATCAATCTAAACGCCCAAATTACGCAGATTTTGCGCGGTACAATTCTCGATAAACAATCAGAATCGCCGCTCGTAGGCGCCGCCGTACAGATTAAAGAAATCGTGCCGATGTTGGGTGCTGTAACCGATGAAAACGGCAATTTCGCCCTCAAAAATGTGCCAACTGGACGCTACACTTTATTGATTTCTTTTATTGGTTACAATACCGCAACGCTGCCAAATATCGTTGTCAATGCGGGAAAAGAAACCGTTTTGAGCCTGAGTTTGGAGGAAACGGTGACCAAATTGGCGGTCGTTGTCGTTTCGGGAAAAGTCGAAAAAGCGGCGACAAATAACGAATTGGCCACCGTTTCGGCGCGTCAATTTAACGTCGA
>JAYUKJ010000106.1:0-20880 GCA_043764555.1 Saprospiraceae bacterium | reverse complement strand
CTTTTGACGTTGAAAAAACCGAAATTTTCCAAACAAATCAGTTATCAATGCGCTCAACAAAGCGGGTGCATTTTCAAGTGGATGGCGAATATTTGGGTAAAATAAAAGCTGTTAATGCGGTAATCGTGCCGCGTGCTTTGCAAATAATTGTACCTAAATAATTTGGGGGTTTTGCCTCGTATTAATGTTCTCAATTTTTTAGATATTCAATTTAATCTATTCACTTTTTTAAAAAATCAATACCATGTGTTTTTCAACAAATATGAGTTTAGGAGCTGGCGCAGCTTTGGGCGTCATCGGCATTTTGTCTGTAAGAAAAGTGCGAAAGCGGTCGCAATTAGCTTTTGCAGCTATTCCCCTTTTGTTTTCACTTCAACAGTTTTCCGAAGCCTTCGTGTGGCTTTCATTGACCAATAAACAATATGAAGCATGGGAAGCATCGGCGGTCAACGTGTTTCTGTTCTTTGCCCAAGCCTTGTGGCCCGCTTGGGTTCCGTTGTCAATTTGGCTGCTTGAAAAGGAGGCTAAACGCAACAAAATATTAGGTATTCTCATGATTTTGGGCGCATTATTGGCTTGTTATCTCACTTATTGCCTTTTTGTTTATCCCGCAACTGCCGCCGCAAATGCCCATCATATTGCTTATACTTTGGATTTTCCGCCATTGTTTATCAATGCAAGTATTACTGTATATGTTTTGTCAACCATTGCACCGCCTTTTATTTCGAGTGATAAAAAAATACAAATCCTCGGTATTTCAGTGCTGGGTTCGTTTGTTTTAACCCAACTGTTTTTCGACCATTACTTTATTTCAGTTTGGTGCTTTTTTGCGGCTATTGTTAGTGGGTCGGTGTTGTATTTGGTGGTGGATATGAATAAATCCAATATTAAAAAAGCGGAATTGGGGAAAGCTGTTCCTGTTTGATGCCCCCCTCAGTATAACAAGCAAAAAGCCGCGTTGAATCCAATCAACACGGCTTTTTGCTTGTTATACTGAGGGGTGTCTTTTTTCTCAAATATCCAAAATGAAGTGATAGTTTTCCATTTTAAAATGAATTTGTCGCTCAGTTGAATCATCAACCATTGTAAATAAACAGGAATCTATCTGATTAGGCGGAAGTGTAAATGTATTTTCCAAAGTTAAATCGTAACGTTCATTTTCTCCATTAATACAATAGAGTTTGTCACTAAAATTGGTTGGATTAAACACAAAAGCCGTTTTGCTTTTATTCGTAAACGTCATTTTCAAATGCTGTTTATCAACCAATTCAAAAGCAATATCAAGATTTGGCAACGAAATAGATTGATTTAATTCAACCCATTCGATATGTTCCGTAATACCCAAAAGTTGTTTTACTAAAACATCAACCGTTACGTAAGGATTCACCAAATAGGGATTGTTTTTATGCCCCCTCAGTATATCGCTTTGTTTGGCTCTCAACCACGCCGTATTTGTCAATGCAATATTGAGGTTTTCTTCGTCTGATAATTTTTTCAAAACAGATAAAGTTGTTTTGTTATAGTCTGCGATGTGATTCTTGCGAATATACCCAATCAGACATTTATCGCCTTGACAACTCCCTTCTTTCGCGGTTATTGTCACGCAGTCAAGCTCAATTGGTTTGTCTTTTTTTCTTATTTTACACGCTGTCGCATCAAAAGGAAAGATACTTTTCTCAAAATGCAATAAAATCCATTGCTCAAAAGAACGGCTTGAAAAGGCAATGTTGACAGGCTTATCCTTTTCCGAAGCTAAAGCAAAAGCTTCTTTTTGTGCTGGGTGTCCATCATTATCGAATACAGCCCATGACTCGTCAAATTCCTCCCATTTGTCTCTTGCTTGTTTAACAAAATTGAGCGGCATTGCCCATTTATCTGTTCCGTGTTTCAAATATTTTTTTTCTATCTCGTCTGCTGCTTGATAAGTCCTTTCGGGAACAATGAGTTCCGTATTTTTGAAAGAACGCTTTTTGTTTTTACTTACATTCTCCTCTTTTTCTAAGGGAATTCGAGGCGGTTCGGGTACAATAACCACATTGTCCCAAATACCTTTACTAATTGCTTCGTCTTTCAATATGCTGAAATAGAGAGGTTCAGTTTTTGTTCCTTCGCAGATAATTAGCATCGTTTTTCGGAATGTTCTACGCATAGTCCAAAAGGAATTTTGATTCAGCAATATGCGGTGTCCCACCGAATTTACCCGCTAAATACCATTTATCGAAAGGCATATCGTCTCGAACACCGTCAAAATCATTGGCACTAAATAGTTCAGTTGCGCCTGTTTTATCTTTTTCGGTGAACCAAATTTGGTCTTTTCGGAACGTGTTTTTATCCAATAATAAAACTTCATGCGTAGAAAAAATGATTTGTGCGTTTTTACTATTGGTTATCGGATTGTGAAACAAACGGACTAAAAAACTGGACAATTGTGGATGCAAACTACTGTCTAATTCATCAAAAATAAAGACGCCCCCTTTGTCTAAAACTTTTAAAATACTAAAACCCAACGTAAATAAAACCTGTGTTCCAATAGATTCTTCCTCAATAATAAAGGATTTTTCGGATACAATTGTATCACCTTCATAAATAGCGTGTTGAGCAAAAGGGCGTAATTTATCTTGAATAGATTTTATGCTTACGCTGTCAATTTTAGTATCTGCAATTTTAATAAGGTTATTTAAACGCATTAATAAATGCTTATTTTTTGGCTTATTAATTTCTTCTGAAACGTCCTCTTGAAGGCGTTTAATATCGTTTTTATCGAGTGCATCGCCGACGATAATGTCACTAAAATATTGATAAACATCTGTAAGTTGTTTGTGGGCGTTTTCGCCAAATTTGGATAAAAAGAGCTGATTATTAAGGATTGTTTTGCTCTTAATATTTTTTTTATCTTCTAACTTACTTCCAAAATCAATAGAATCAAAAACCTCTTCATCATCAAAGTCAAATTGGATATTACCCCTTTTAAATAGATTAGAGATTTTTCCATTCGGATAATAATCCAATTTTTCAGAAGTAATTTCCTCTTTATTATACGCCATTTCATAAACGTATTTAATGTTATTTTTTCCAATAAAAGTAATTTTAAAACGAGTCGGCTTTCGTTCTGAATTTTTATCCAATAAAAAAGGCTCATAACAAGCAATGCCTTTTCCAACTTTAAAAGACCCCGACTCGATTATCATAAAACATAAATTATACAAGGCTTTTATCAAGTTGGATTTACCCGACGCATTTGCCCCATATATAACCGCCGATTTAAGCAAGTGCAACTTTTTACCGCCAGCAAGTTCTACCTCACCGACATTGTTTTCCAACAAAAACTTACTGCCAAAAGCCTCCATTGTAAACGTTTGTTCATCTCTGATTGACCTAAAATTCTCTAGTGTAAATTCAATTAACATGACTTTAAAATTTAATTTTTGAAAATATTTACAAATATAGAACTTTAAATTAAAAAAAAATACTTTTTTTATAAAAAATGAGAAAAATACTGAGGGGTACTTTAAAGCGATTTGAAATCTGAAATTTGAAATCCCTCTCAAATCCCCCTCAGTCTTTTCACCCACTTATACCCTTCAAACCAAATAACTGCCACAAAACCAATCAAAACGGACAAGCCAAATTGACCCAAACTAAGCGGTGACAATTTAAAAAACGTGGCAAATAAAGGAACATAAATCATGGCTGATAATAAGGCAATTGAGATAAAAATAACGTATCCAATTAAGTCATTTTTATAACGAATAGTCGTTAAAATTGAGTAATGAAAAGAGCGATTAACCAAGGTTAAAAAGACGTTGGCAAACACTAAAGTTGTAAAAACCATCGTGCGCGTGAGGTCTTCATTGTAGCCTTGGCGAACGGTATAAACGTAGCAAAACAGCGTTCCAATCGTGATAATTAAACCTTGTATAATGCTGATTGTCAACTCTTTAAGATTGAGAAAAGTGGTGCTTATTGGGCGCGGCGGTTGGTGCATACTGTTCTTTTCTAAAGGCTCATTTTCATAAATAATCGAGCAAGTTGGTCCCATTATTAATTCGAGAAAAATGACGTGAACGGGCGTAAATATCGCAGGATAAATCCACCCTAAAACCAATGGTAAAGCGACCGTCAAAATGATGGGAATGTGGATAGAAATAATGTATTGAATTGCTTTTTTAAGGTTGTTATAAATCTTCCGACCCATAGCAACGGCATCTAAAATTTTGCCCAAATCATCCTTTACTAAAATGAGCGACGCCGCTTGTTTGGCGATTTCAGAACCTTTTTTGCCCATTGAAATACCAATATGCGCGGCTTTTAAAGCGGGTCCATCATTCACACCGTCGCCAATCATGCCGACGATTTGATTTTGACTTTTTAAGGCGTTGATAATCTCCAATTTAGCTTCTGGAAACATACGGGTAAAAATGCTGGTTTCGGCAATTTTTTTAGCGCGATTTTCCTTCGATAATTGCATCAATTCTTCACCTGTAATGGCTGTTAATTCGCCGTTTTCGGCAGTGTGCGCATCCTTAAAATGGGCTTGTTTAGCAATTGCCAACGTCGTTAAAGGACTGTCGCCCGTGATGATTTTTATGTCAATACCTGCGTCATAAAATTGCTTAAAAACCTTCTGAATATTGTGTTTTGGTGGGTCATAAAAACCGAGTAAACCTAAAAATGTGAACGAAAATTCTTCTTGCGATTTAGGAAAATTTGTTCCTTCAAAATGCGCTTCACCAACGGCTAATACGCGCAAACCTTCGGCGGCAAAAGCGGTGATTTGTGCGTTTATTTTGGCTTTTTGCGCGTCATCGAGCGTAGAATGTGCCAATAAAGCCTCTGGCGCACCTTTACAAGCGATAATTCGAGACCCCTCAGTATTTTCAAAAATATGCGTCATCATCGGCGGCTTTCCCGATAATGGATATTCGTGAATCATCTTAAAAATAGGGCGTTCGTCAATCGGTGCGACGGATCTATAGACGTCGTGCAAAGCTTTTTCCATGGGGTCAAAAGGCATGATTTCACTCGCAAAAAGTGCTATTTTTATCAAATATACTGAGGGGTCCTCTTTCCAATTATTTTCCTTCAAAACGGCGTCGGTTTCCATGACATAAATCTGAAATAACGCCATTTTATTCTCCGTAATTGTTCCCGTTTTATCGGTGCAAATGACGGTTGCCGAACCCAATGCTTCTACCGTTTGTGTATGTTTCACGATGATGCCTTTTTTCATCAATCGCCACGCACCTAATGCCATAAATGAGGCAAAAGCGACGGGAATTTCTTCGGGCAAAACGGACATTGCAATAGTTAAGCCTTTCAACAAACTGTTCAAAATATCGCGGGTTTGATAAAAATTGAATCCCCAAATAATTAGAAAAATAACGCCGCCGACTGCCGCCATTCTTTTTACAAACGTGTCGATTTGCACCTGCAAAGGCGTTTTTTCAATCTCAATAGCATCCAAAGACGCCCCAATTTTATTCAATCTTGTGGCGTGTCCGATGGCAGTTGCTTTGAAAATACATTGCCCCGATTGCGCCAAAGTGCCTTGATAGACCTGATTGTTTTCGGGTGAATTCACGTCTTTATTGACCGCAAAAGCCTCGCCCGTGAGTATGGATTCATTGACCGAAAAATCATTTAATTGTAGAATTAAGCCATCCGCAGGAAACAATTCGCCTTCGGACACCACAATAACATCGTCTAAAACAATGTCTTCGGAAGCAATTTCGGCGATTTTATTGTCTCGAATAACCATTGCCTTAGCCACCGTATAATCTTTAAGGGCTTCAATCGCTTGTTTGCTCCTCGATTCTTGATAAAAAGAAATAGCCGACACTAAAATAATCGCCCCCAACATAAAAAAGCCCTCAGAATGTTGTCCCAATGAAAAATAGATGACCGTACACGCCATTAAAAGAATAAACATTGGCTCACTCACCACCCCTCTTAGAGATTGCAACCAAGCGTAATTCGTCTTTTTAGTGAGTCCATTTGTGCCATTTTTATTGCGCGAAGCGGTCACTTCTGCACTACTAAGTCCCGTAAAAGGGTGTGGATTTGTTTCCATTTGATGGTGTATTATTGAATTTAAAAAAAACGCAATTTGAATGTAACGCGACTTTCAAGTCGCGGAAATATTAAAGCCGCGACTTGAAAGTCGCGTTACGTGCTAAAATAAATAATTATAAAAAAAACAAAATTGACCCTTTTTAAAAGCAAATAATTACACAATTATTTGAATTAATTACACAATTCACACAATGAGGAATTTCAAATTTATGATTTTAAATGTCAAAAAGGGACCCCTCAGTATAAAGCCTAAAAAATCGTTTTTTAATGCTAAAAGGTGTGAATAATGCAACTTATTTCCAATTTTATGTAACAACTTGGCTATCGCACAAGCCCACCTTTGCACCTATCTAAAAGGCTTTTTAGACAACTCTTAAAATCGTACAATCATGAAAAAATTAACGCTTTTCGTTTGCCTAACTGCAACAATGATGATGGTGGCTTGCACGGCGACAAAAATCACAAGTAGTTGGAGAGAACCCAATAAAATGGTGACTATTAGCCAATTAAACAAAGTATTAGTTTTGGCTTTGTTCAACAATGAAACAAATCGCCACAAAGCGGAAGACCAAATGGCGGGTTATTTAAAGGGAAAAGGCGTGGTGTCTTACAACTATTTTACCGATAAATTCAATCGGAAAAATGAGGACGCAATCAGAGACGCAATTGCCGCCGCAGGCTTTGACGGGGCAGTAACGATGCGCTTAATTGATGTCGAAAAAGAGAAGATTTATCTGCCTTCAAATCAGCCTTTATATCCCGCTTATTCACGCAATTTTCCCGCTTATTATTACCGCAATTATGGCTATTATCAGCAAGAAAATTATTACCGAACAACGCGCATTTACACCGTCGAAACAAACGTGTATTCGATAAAAGAAAACAAAATTATTTGGACAGCAATGACCGAAACAACCGACCCCGATGGTGTGAATAAATTGACGGGCGAAATAGCGAAAGTTGTGTATAAACAAATGGTTAAAGAAGGATTTCTCAAATAATGGTTAATGGTTAATGGAAAATGTAGAATGGAAAATCAAAAATCAGTTTTAATTATTGTTGCGCATCCCGATGATGAAACACTTTGGGCAGGCGGTACAATTTTAAATAATCCGACATGGGATTGCTACATTATGAGCCTTTGTCGAAAAGACGACGCAGACCGTGCACCGAAGTTTTACCGCGTTTTGGAGGCATTAAATGCTAAAGGAATCATGGGCAATCTGGATGATGAACCAGAACAAACACCTTTAAATAATATTGATATTCAACAAGTTATAAAAGACTTGTTGCCAAAAACCGATTTTGATTTGATTATTACGCACAATTTAATGGGCGAATACACCCGACATTTGAGACATGAAGAAGTGAGTAAAGCCGTTATGCGCCTTTGGTTGGAAGACAAAATAACGGCTGATGCACTTTGGACGTTCGCTTATGGAGACGGCGACAAAGCGTATTTACCCGAAGCGGTCAAAGAAGCGCATATTTATACTGTATTGTCCGAATCTATTTGGCTCAAAAAATACGATTTAATGACGCAAATGTATGGCTTTAAAAAAGACAATTGGGAAGCCCAAACAACCCCGAAAGCCGAAGCATTTTGGATATTTCAAAAAGCGGTTCAATAAAGAACTTGATAGTGTACCCCTCAGTATAGACAGCTCATTTAATCTTAAATTCAATATAATTAAAATGAAAAAATTAAAGTATTTTCCGTTGCAAATAGCCGTACTTATCGGCTTTTTAGGGCTTATTCAATGCACAAATGTGATGAAAAGAACCTTTTCCAACAGCCATAATAGTGCAAACACGTTGGATTGGAGTGGCACATACAGAAGTGCCATACCCGAGACAAATTATTCGGGAACAATCACAGAACTAACGTTGGATACGGCGCAAACATTCATCCTCAAAAGAATATATTTGGACAAAGGCGCACAACCCGAAAAAGGTACAGAAAGAAGCGGTAATTTCAGTTGGAATAGAGCGGGAAATACCATCACATTAATGGGTATTGAAAATCAACCCCATGAATTTTTTGTTGGCGAAAACAGGTTGTGGGAATTAGACAGAAAAGGGCATAAAATAATGGGTAATGACGCTGATAAATACACTTTAAACAAACGCACAACGGTCGTAACAATGCCTAAAACGCCCATTTTAACAGGTAGTTGGGAATTAGACTACATAGCAGGTTCTACATTAATTTTTCAAGAATTATATCCGCGAAAAAGACCGACGATTATTTTTGATACACTTAATAATTTGGTGAGTGGTAGCACGAGTTGCAATAATTACGTCGGTAAATTAATCGTAAATGACCGTAAAATAGATTTTTCAGGACCTTTAGCGGTGACTAAAATGGCGTGTTTGGACAGCAAAGGAAATGGCGAAAATTTATTCTTAGAAACCTTGAAAAAAGTCAATAATTACTCGCTTAACCCCGATTCTACGCTTAATTTTATAATGGGTGATATTGCGATAATGCGGTTTTCAAAAAAATAAGACCCCTCAGTATAATAGGTAATAATGTACGTGACGCGACTTTAAAGTCGCGCAACCTCGCGTGTTTTAATCATAAAAGCGACTTGAAAGTCGCGTTACAACTAAAAACAATGAAGAAAACAAGAAAAGTAACCACTAAAAAAGTACACACGCCCGAACAAGACAAAATTGCGGAAGTGATGCACGAATTTAAAGAAGGCGAATTGCATTCTGGCAAAAGCGGTGTCATTGTCACAAATCGCAAACAAGCAATTGCGATTGCGTTGAGTGAAGCGCATGAATTGGGCGAAGAATTGGCAGAAAAAAACGTCAAAAAAACCGACTAAAATATGAAGGTATTGGTACTCTACGACTATCCGCCGTCGCCTGGTGGATTGGCTACGCAAGGCGACCTTTTGTACAAAGGACTCCTTGAATTAGGCGTTGATGCGCGGGCGGTTCACTTTGAATCGGCGCAAGAAAAAGAATGGTATTATCGCTGGTTTGAGCCTGATGTGGTCGTCGGTGTGGGTTATTGGGGACACACGCCGCAGTTGGTTTTGCATCCTCAACGGTATGGCGTTCAAGCCGTTCCGTGGTTGGTCGCGGATGGCTACATCGCTAACTATCAAGAGGTTTTAAATGCGCTGCCTTTGATATTGGTCACTTCTCATTGGGTAAAAGAAATGTATGTGAGAGACGGTATTGACGGCTCTAAAATCGAAGTTTTGCCCGTCGGCTGCGATACCTATGCGTTTAAACCTTACACTAAAAATGACCCGAAAATCCTTGCCGTTCGAGAATCACTGGGTATTTCGCCCGACCAATTAATGATTTTGACGGTGGGCGGCGATGCGGCATCAAAAGGTTCACAAGAGGTTATGCAGGCATTGGCAATAATTGATACCAAAGCCCCCGATTGGAAATATGTCTGCAAAGTGTGGCCTCAACCGCGCACACAATCGCAAAATTTTGAAGATTTAAAAATGGCGACGGATTTGGGCATTGAAAAAAATGTCACCTACGCGACCAATACGATTTCACGAAATTTTATGCCTTATCTGATTGCCGCCTGTGATATTTATGCTGCCCCGTCCCGACTCGAAGGTTTTGGGATGCCGCAAGTGGAAGCAGGGGCGTGTGAAAAACCCGTTATTGGCATAAAAGCAATGGGTATGTTGGACACGTTAATTGATGGCGAAACGGCTTTTTTAGCCAATGTTGCCCAAAAAATTGTGGTCAATGAAGTCATTTTAGGACATGAATCGGGCTATGAAGACAATCATAGAGTTGTATTCAAAACGCCGCGCACGGTGGATTATCGCGCCAATGTTCAAGATATTGCTAAAGATTTATTGGTACTGATGAACGACGCGGCATTGCGTGAAAAAATGGGCAAAGCGGGTAGAAAACGCGTCGTTGCAAACTTTGATTACCGCATTGTCGCCAAAAAATTTGTGGAAATAATGCAGGATAAATTAGGGATTAAATAATTATTTTTTTTAACACATAGGCACATAGGAAACATAGTTTTAGAAAAAAAAGAGAAAAAAACTATGTGTCCTATGTGCCTATGTGTTAAAAAAAATGCGTTCAAAAAAATAAAAATGTGTTGAAAAACACCCCCTCAGTATTTTATGAAAAAAACGCACGAAGAAGAAATAACCGCCGCTAAAAAAGCCGCCCTCGACGTCTTACTGCACAATGTACACGGACCCTTTCAAGGACTCCCGCGCACCGCAGGTTGGGGCTACCCCGAACCCTATACGCGCGATTTGATGATTTCTATTTTCGGTATTGCCGTTTCTGACAATAAAATATTGCTGAAAAGTATCCGTAAAACGTTGGAAGTTTTGGCGAAAAATCAGACGGAAAAAGGGCATATTACCTCATTGGTGCATGACAAAGACGACAGAGGGTCGAGCGACTCAACGCCGTTGTTTTTACTGGGTGTGGGCATTTATAGAAAGGTTGTTAATGAACCCGATTTTTTAAAAGAAGCTGTTGAAAAAGCCTTGATTTGGATGGAATACCAAAGCCCATCCGATAGGTATTTGGTGGCACAACAACCGACGAGTGATTGGCGCGACGAACAATGGGTGATTGGTTACGGATTGTTTGTCAATACGTTGACTTACAGTTATTTACGCATTTTAAACCAAGACGAACGCGCCAATAAAATGCGGCGTGAAATGGGCAGATTTACAATAACGGGCGACGTCATTCACCACCATGTTCACGAAGGTTTAGTCGTCAAACACAAGCCTTATTACGCCTTTTGGTCGTATAAAATTCACAGCAGCGAACGGTTCGATTTATTGGGCAATTCATTGGCAATTTTATCGGGTCTTGCGTCATTTTCAAGAGCAAATGACATAGTGTCTTGGATAGAATCGGAGTGCGAAGCGATGAAAAAACGGGGTGAATTAGCCGTTGATTTGCCGCCGAACTTCTTTCCTTATACTAATCCAGAAGACCCCGATTGGCACGTTCGGTATGCGGTTTTTAACAATCCTGGGGAATACCACAATGGCGGTATTTGGCCCTTCATCTGCGGTTTTTATGTGGCGGCTTTGGTCGCGGCAAAAAGATTTGCATTGGCGGAAGAAAAATTACTTGTACTGACGCACTGTATTAAAAAAACAAATTTTGATACACCCAATTTTGATTCAGAATTTAATGAAAAAGGTCATTTTGACGCGCATTTGACCGTAAAATCGGATGAAAACACCCAAAATACTGAGGGGTCCCTTTTTGGGTTTAATGAATGGATAAAAGCGCAAACGGGTGAATCAAAAGGACAAAATTGGCAAACTTGGAGTGCCGCAATGTACCTCTATGCGGCTAAATGTGTAGAAGAAAAACGAACACCTTTTTTTGACGAAATGCACTCAAATCACCCTTAAAATGAGTGAAAATTACATAATTCCTGCACAAACCCACATCGGTCATGTGCATTTGAAAGTGGCGAATCTTGAACGTTCCCTTAAATTTTATCGGGGCTTACTGGGCTTTCAAGTCACCACAATGTACGGCGACCAAGCGGCGTTTCTTTCTGCGGGCGGCTACCATCACCACATTGGTTTGAATACGTGGCATAGCAAAGACGCACCACCTGCGGCAGAAAACAGCGTCGGCTTATACCACACGGCAATTGTGTATCCAACGAGGAGAGATTTAGCCGCTACTTATGACCAATTGCAGAAAGCACATTATCCACTCACAGGGGCAAGCGACCACGGCGTTTCGGGCATCCCTGCCGAATGTATCGCAAAATCCAATCAAATAAAAACGAGTATTTACAATCAAGTCGTGTCTCTCGACAATGTTTTTGCCGTTGGCGACATTGCTTTTATCGAAACCGAAACACACCCACGCGGCTTTCCACAATTGGCAAGCGTTGCCATTGACCAAGCATCAAATATAGCGCATAATTTTAAATTATTGGCACAACAAAAGGCACTTAAACCCTTTGAATACGTCAACAAAGGCAGCATGGCAACCGTCGGCAGAAACAAAGCGGTGGTCGATTTAGCCAAACCGCAATGGCGTTTTCAAGGCTTTTTCGCGTGGCTTATATGGATGACTTTGCACCTGTTTTTACTCATCGGCTTCAAAAATAAATTGATTGTTTTTATCAATTGGATCTATAAATATTTCACGCATCGGCAATCGCTTTCTTTATTATTTGAGCCTTTGAGAAGGAAATTGACGGAAAAAGTGTGAATATACTGAGGGGTCCTAAAATTTTAATGATTTAACCCGTGTCAGCTATTTTAAATAATTTTTCCAAATAAATCAACCAAATACTCCAACATTACCTATCTTCGTTTTTTATTTAAACCACTGATAATCAATCTCTTGTATGTTTTATTTTAGAATATAAAATCTTAAACATACCATAATCCCGCCACCTGTAAATCCTTTTTTGTAAACAATCTTTCTAATTTTAAAAGGGCAACCACAATGAAAAAAATCATTTTTATCTTCCTGTTCTCAGCAACCGTTTTCCAACTGTCGGCTCAAAAAACGACCGATGTGCCGCTTATCAATCGAGAAGTATTTTTCGATAATCCCGAAATTTCAGGCGGACAATTGTCGCCCGATGCTCAATTCATGACCTTCATCAAAGTCTATAAAGGCACGATGAATATTTGGATTAAAAAAACCGACGAGCCGTTTGAAAAAGGGCGTCCGATTACGGCGGACACGACGCGCCCCGTTCGCGGTTATTTTTGGAGCGACGACTCAAAATACGTGCTTTATTCGCAAGATAAAGGCGGAAATGAGAATTTTCACGTCTATGCCGTCAATCCGACCGACATTGTGGACGACAAAACGGGTGTTCCCGCGGCGCGCGATTTGACGCCCGTTGAAGGCGCGCGGGCATACATATATAACGTGTCGAAAAAAAATCCCAACAAAATGTGGATTGGTCTCAACAGCCGCGACAAGGCTTGGCATGACCTCTACGAACTCAATCTCGAAACGGGCAAAATGACGCTCATTCGCGAAAATAAAGACCGCATTGACGGTTGGACATTCGATTGGGACGAAAATGTGCGGTTGGCAACGCGCTCAAATGAGAACGGCTCGTCCGATATTTTGCGCGTGGATGCGGATAAATTAACGCCCATTTTTCAAACGCCTTTGTTAGAATCGGCTTACACCGTGGCTTTTACGCCTGATAACAAACAGGCATATTTGGTGACAAACAAGGGAAAAGAGCGCAATTTTTCGGAATTATTGCTCCTAAATCCCGAAACGAGCGCCACCGTTTTTATCGAAAAAGACCCCCTCAGTAAAGTGGATTTTGAGAACGCCGTTTTTTCGGATAAATCACACGCTTTGCTTTACACGTCGTATGTGGACACCATGACGCGCCATTATTTCAAAGATAAAACCTTTGAAACGGACTATACGTTTTTGGAAAGCCAGTTCGTTGGCAGCAAAATCGGCATTTCTTCGCAAGATAAAACCGAGGATAAATGGCTCGTCAACGTCTATTCGGATGTGAGTCCCGCGAAGGTTTATCTTTTTGACCGCACCACGCGCAAGGTTACGTTTCAATATGACCCGCGCCCAAAATTGCCGCGTGAACACTTATCGGCGATGGAACCTTTGACCTATAAATCGAGCGATGGCTTAGAAATTCCCGCTTATATCACGTACCCGAAGGGAAAAACCCGTAAAAATTTGCCGTTGATGGTCATGCCGCACGGTGGTCCTTGGGGACGTGATTATTGGGGTTACAACCGCTACGCGCAATTTTGGGCGAACCGTGGTTATGCCGTTTTGATGATGAATTTCAGAGGTTCGACGGGTTATGGCAAGCAATTTCTCGACGCAGGCAATGGACAATGGGGCGAATTGATGCAAGACGACATCACTTGGGGCGTCAAACATTTGGTCGCCGAAGGCATCGTTGACGCAAAACAAGTCGGCATTACGGGCGGTAGTTACGGCGGTTACGCAACTTTGGCGGGTGTAACTTTCACGCCCGACCTCTATAAAGTGGCGGTCGCGGAAGTGGCACCGTCAAATTTGAACAGTTTATTGGCAACAATTCCCGAATATTGGGAAAGTTTTAGAAAGGAAATGTTTACCCGCATGGCAGACCCGACGACGGAGGCGGGGAAAAAACAATTGGAAAGACAGTCGCCGTTGTCGCACGTGGATAAAATCAAAACGCCCTTGATGATTGTGCAAGGAGCGAACGACCCACGGGTGAAAAAAGCCGAAGCCGACCAAATTGTGGTCGCTATGCGCGACAAAGGCATCCCCGTTCAATACATTTGCGCGCCCGACGAAGGTCATGGTTTTGCGCGTCCCGTCAACAATATGGCGGCATTGGCGGCGTCCGAAAAATTTATGGCGCAATATCTCGGCGGGCGTTATCAAGAAAGCATGACCACCGAAGTCGCAAAAAGATTGAAAGAAATTTCGGTTGATATCAAGACGGTGCAAAAACCGATGACGGTGATTAAGCCTTAAATGGCAGAAAGAAGATGTAAACCCGTTAGAAAATGGTTGAAAGAAAAGTATTTGTAAATAAAAAACCCGTAAAACTGCGCTGTTTTACGGGTTTTTTAGTGTTTATACTGAGGGGTCCTAAAATCACAAATACTTGACTATTGGGTTGATAATCAAGCGTTTGTGATTTTAAAAAAACCTTGTTGGATGCAAATTAGCCCGCATTATCAAAAGCCTTTCTAATCCAATCAATAACTTCCGAATCAATTTCAGTGATTTCTGAAAGACTGATTTTATGGGAACAAATACCGTCTGGCTTTTCCGCTTGCAATTTGCCCGTTGCTTCTGTTCCTTTTAGGTTAAAACCGATTTCAAACCGTGTTTTAGACGCTGGATTAAGCACAATGAATTGCTTTTTGCGGCGCAAACTAACGTAAGCTTTCTTTGGTGCAATGTCAAATTCACCATCAAATTGCTGAATTTCCGAAATCAATTTGTCATAAAATGATTTCAAATGCTCTTTCCCTTTGTATTGATTTACAATCAATTCATCGGTATCATTGGCAGAATCTGCATCCGTACCCAATGCTTTTGAAGCAATGGTTTGAGAATAACCGTGCGTAACGCCGTGGGTTTCTTTCAAAAATTTCACAATTTCACCATGTTTAGAAAAACTTTGTGCCGCGATTAAAGTTTTCCATTCGTCGAGAGAATGACCTGTATTTGCTTTCAGGTTTTCGAGTGTTGTTAGCGTTGCCTTATCCATGATATTCAGTTATTTTGTACTCCTTTTACAGAGTTTGTTGAAAAAAAATAAAACGTTACTGATTAATTATGATGCAAAGGTGCGGCGCCCCATAAAAGTTAATCTTGCCCTATGACAAGAAAAAAAAATTGCTTGAAATTTCTTTTCTAATGGGTCTGCAAAATCGCCACATAATTTTAACCGCTAAATATTTTTACCCTTTTTAACGACAAAACGCTTGACTATCTCATTGACAGTCAAGCGTTTGTGATTTTTAGGACCCCTCAGTATAAACGCCTTTTTTTGATAATTTTACGTCGAAAATGGCGTTTATACTGAGGGGTCCTCCTTTAGCATACGCAAATCAAAAAGCACGTAAAATCTCCTAATTTCTATGCTTTTAATAGAAAATACCTATTTTTGTCAAACATTTTAAAAAGTAAATAATATGACAACTCTAATAAGGCAAAATGACGTTTTTACGTTGACTATTCCAAAGGAATTAATCACGGATAAATTGGTTCAAAAACTTATTCGCTTGGTTAATTTCAAAGAGTTGACCAAAAATAATGCTATGACGGAACGTCAAGCAACTGAACTCGCGGAAGAAATCCAAGAAAAATGGTGGGCGGAAAATAAAGATTGGTTTCTAAAAGACGTTGAACTATGAGGGTTATTGCGGACACCAATAAACTTTTCTCGGCGGCTCTTTCAACAAATGGAACAATCGCTCAAACGCTATTCTCCGACGAATATGCGTTCATCATCCCCCATTTTACGATGATTGAGTTGTTCAAATACAAGGATAAATTAGTCCAACTGACGAAGAAAACGGAAGTTGAAGTCCTTGAAATTTTATATCATATCTTACTTCAAGTCGATTTTTACAACGAAAAATCGCTCTCCTTAGAAGCACGTCAACGTGCTTACAACCTCTGCAAAGACGTTGACCCAAAAGATGCCGTATTTGTCGCCCTTTCTTTAGAACTCGATGCACCACTTTGGACGGGTGACAAAAAGTTAAAAAAGGGGTTATTGGCAAAAGGATTCACAAATTTCTTCGAGCTTTAATTCTATTCCCACTTTTAGTGTGACTATTCAAACTGCAAACCGTACAAACTGCAAAACTGCAAAATTAAATTCGATAACTCAATGATTTACAAAGCCTTAGCCTTACAAACCACCTGTTTTACGGTCAACAAAGCCGCCGACAAAACGGCTGCGGAAGCGATTATGCTGGCTACAATTGACCGCATAAATGGGCAAATTCGCGCTTCAAAAGCGTTCATCGGACAAGATTTGAAACTCGTCGTTTTGCCCGAATATTTCCTCACGGGCTTTCCAATGGGCGAAACATTTGAGCAATGGCGCGACAAGGCTTGTTTGGAAATGGATGGAAAAATCTACGCAAAAATCGGCAAAATGGCTTCGGATAACGGCGTTTTTCTTTCGGGAAATGCCTACGAATTGGACCCAAATTTTCCCGAGTTGTATTTTCAAACGAGTTTTATCTTCAATACTGAGGGGTCCTTTATTTTGCGTTATCGCCGTCTTAATTCGATGTTTGCACCCACGCCACACGATGTTTTGGACAAATACGTGGCTATTTATGGCTACGATGCCTTGTTTCCGACGGTCAAAACGGAGATTGGAACGCTCGCTTGCATTGCGTCGGAAGAGATTTTGTACCCCGAAATTGCGCGGTGTTTGATGATGCGTGGTGCGGAGATTTTCCTACATTCGTCGAGTGAAATCAGTAGTCCAATGCCGACGCAAAAAAACACGGCTAAATTGGCACGAGCCACCGAAAATATGGCGTACATCGTCTCCGCAAATTCGGCGGGCATGGCGGACAGCCCGATTCCGTTTGCTTCCACCGATGGACATTCTCAAATCGTGAATTATGAAGGCTTAAAACTCTGCGAAGCCGCAACGGGCGAAAGCATGGTCGCCAACGCCACCATCAATTTGGACGCCTTGCGACACGCGAGAGAACGCCTCGGAATGTCGAATTTTATCGCCCGACAACGCTTTGAACTCTACGCAAAAAGCTACGCCGACCATGCGTTTTATCCCGCAAACAACTTGGCAGAAGCCACACCAAATCGCGCGCATTTTATTGGCACTCAAAAAACGACCATAGAAAATTTGAAACAAAAAGGGGTGATTTAAAATATCAAATTCCAAGATGCAATAGATTGATTGATAATTTTTTGCAAAACAAGGTTTGATACTTACAACAATTTCTGCTTTGGAATTTCAGATTAGGGCGTGCTATTTTACATGAATCAAGCGTCAAAAACCCTATTTTACGCGGATTCTAAGTGAATTATAGGGATTGTATGAACAACACTCGTTTCAAAACAAAATATTTTAAAAATAATTAACAAAAAGTTTTATTATACTTTTTGTTTTAAATACTTTTGTCCATCGAAAAATTTTAAAACAAAAAGATGATGGACAATAATGACAATCGCCTCGTTCTTTTTCAAGAACGCCTCGCCACCGAATGGTACTATCGGGGCATGAAACAAGAGGAATACAGCCTATTGAACGCCAAAATTCCAACGGCGAGTTTTGGGCAAAAACGCGACAATTTATCGCCTGCCGAACGGCGACATTACACCGATTATTTAGAAAATTTGGAGCTGCTTTTTAGGCTGTTGGGCGATAAAACGTTCAATCATAATTAGTCGGTTATCCGATTTTTAGATGGGGCAACTTTTTAAAAAATTGTCCAATTCGATATTTAAAATAGTTAGCATTGTAAAAACAATTTAGGTTAAAAAAGCCGATTGAACGCCCGCGTTTAATCGGCTTTTTTATTTTTAATACGCTCGGAAGGACCCCTCAGTATAAAGCCCGTTTTTGGAGTTTTCACGCCGCTAAGCGCGCATTTGACATAGTTATTTAACAAATAAAACTAAAAAATAATTATTGATAAGTTTATAAGCGTAAATAAAATATCTATTAATCCACACTTTTTTATCTCAAAAACCCATCACTTTTGCGCCTTTCTTTTATCTCACAAACAAACTTTTTAATTGACAAACAGGACAATGAAACCGACACCTACTTACTTAGTCGCCTTGCTGTTAGTGACGACCTTCTTGGCGTCCGCAAAAGCAGATTCACGAAAAATTGTTGCACATAACAATTTTATTACGCGTGAAAATACCATAAATACCGTTGAAAAATCCATTACAGGCACCGTAACGGATGCGAGTGGCGAGCCAATTTCAGGCGTCAACGTCGTCATTAAAGGGACATCGCGCGGGACAGTTACCGACATTACGGGCGTTTTCAAAATCAGCGTCGAGCGCAATGATGTGCTGGTTTTCTCTTTTGTTGGCTTCAAAACGCAGTCAATTGCGATAAAAGACGACACGAATACGCTCAAAGTGCGGATGGAAGACGGCGAATCGCTGTCGGCAGTCACGACGGTCGGCTCGCGTTTTTCGCAAGTGCGAACGAACGTTGAGCGCCCCGTTGCAATTGACGTTTTGACGGCGCGGGACATCAATGCGACGGGACAAATTGACTTAGGACAGGCGATTCATTACATGGCGCCCGCGTTTTCTGCCGTGAAATTTGGCATCAATGACTTGGCGCCTTTGGTGGATTTTGCATCGTTGCGCGGCTTGGGACCCGACCAAACTTTGGTTTTATTGAACGGTAAAAGACGGCATAAAGTGTCATTTTTTAGCGTAAATGAAGGTTTAGGACGTGGATTAGTCGGAACCGACATCAACGCTATTCCGTCGGCCGCCGTTAAGCAAGTCGAAGTTTTACGCGATGGTGCGGCGGCTCAATACGGCTCCGATGCGATTGCGGGCGTCTTGAATATGCAATTAAATAACAATGCAAAAGGCGGTTCCGTTCAAGTTTACAGCGGCTTCGGCTACTCAGACCCGAAGGATATAAACGGCAATTCGTTGTACAGCAGCCCCGTTCAAGACGGCAAAACGAACAAAATATCGCTCAATCTTGGCTTGCCTTTGGGCAAAAAAGGCTTTGTCAATACGACCTTGGCTTACCAACACAGCGACGCTTACGACCGCTCGGGCAAGTTCACGTCGAAGTATTACAACACAACGGTAACCGCTTCGGACTCATTGGTCAAAGCGCGCAATATCAACCTCGACCGCGCCAAAATTGGTTCGGCGGACGTCGGCAATTTGGGGATTTTCGTCAACGCTGGTTACGAAATTAACAAAAATTGGCAACTCTACGCCTTCGGTGGCTATTCTAAAAAAGAAGTGATTGGCGGCTTTTTTACCCGCGCACCGAGCAACCGCGCCCGCGCCGTTGAGGCTATTTTTCCCGACGGCTACAACCCCTCAGTACCTTCGACTCTGAAAGATTTTTCGGCGGTCGTTGGCGCAAAAGGAACTTTGGGCGACGATTGGAATGTGGATATTTCGGCGGGTCAAGCGTCAAATCGCGTGGATTTATCCATCGAAAACACGGTAAATCCGAGTTTAGGTGGCAGTTCGCCGACCAAATTTTATACGGGCGCCAACGCAATCGGACAGACAACGGGCAACGTCGATGTCTCCAAAACGTTCAAAAAAGGCAGCTATCCAAACGTGAGTGTTGCCGTCGGTTCTGAGATTCGATTGGAATCTTACAAGGAAGTGGCGGGCGAAAAAGCGTCTTACGAAGAAGGTCCCATCAAGACCCAAGATAAAATTGCCGTTGACGTCGGTTCGAGCGGTCGCGAAGGCTATCGTCCCGAAGTTGCGGGCAGTTGGAACCGTTCAAACTTTGGCGCTTACGCGGAAATGGAAAGTGAAGTGAACAAAAATTTCTTGGTTGGTGCGGCGGCGCGTTTTGAGAATTACAGCGATTTTGGCGCTAATTTCTCGTACAAAGCCACGGCGCGTTACGAGTTTTTGGATAAAATTTCCCTACGCGGCTCGCTCAGTCGTGGCTTCCGCGCGCCGTCGATGCCGCAGGTTTATTTTGGCAGCCAAACGGTCCAATTTGACGCCAAAGGCAATTCCATAAAAGCGTATTTGGTTCCCGCTCGCAACACCGAATTGGGCAAAGCGTTGGGTGTTGATGCGCTTCAAGCAGAGGTGTCGTTGGGCTATACATACGGTATAACCACGCAATTATTGCCAAATTTGTCCATTACTGCCGATTTTTACAACATCGATATTGCCGACCGCATTGTGGCGTCGGGCAATATCAACACGAAAGGCAGACCCGCTTTTGAGGCAATCGGCTTCTCGGGCGTGAGCGACGTTGCGATTATTTTTTCAAACGCTGTCGATACCCGCACGCAAGGGTTTGACGTCGTTGCGGCTTACGCGACGCCGATTGGGACAAAGCAGAAATTGACCTTAAACGCCGCGCTCAATGTCAACAAAACGACCATAACAAAGAATAAAAATACGGAATTTGTAAACGCCAACGCCGAAGCCTATTTGACCCGCGCCGAGCCAAGCAGCAAGTTTATTTTATCGGCCAATTATCAAGTCGGAAAACTGGGTTTATTGCTCCGCGCTACGCGTTTTGGGGAGATTGTTGACCCCTTGGCACTCTATGATTCGGATAAAAATGGAGATGGTAAAATTGCCAATTATAAAGATGCGGCG
>JAYUKJ010000105.1:0-5585 GCA_043764555.1 Saprospiraceae bacterium | reverse complement strand
GACCGTGAAGGGCGACCGTGAAGAAGGGCGACCGTGAAGGGCGACCGTGAAGAAGGGCGACCGTGAAGGGCGACCGTGAAGAAGGGCGACCGTGAAGGTCGCCCCTACAAATGCTTGACTGGCAGATACATACGCAAGGGTGACCTTTACGGTCGCCCTTGTGTGGCGACCGTGAAGAAGGGCGACCGTGAAGGTCGCCCCTACAAATGCTTGGCTGGCAGATACATACGCAGGGGTGACCTTTACGGTCGCCCTTGTGTGGAGACCGTGAAGAAGGGCGACCGTGAAGGTCGCCCCTACAAATGCTTGACTGGCAGATACATACGCAGGGGTGACCTTTACGGTCGCCCTTGTGTGGAGTTAAGTTGACGACACTCGACCCGAGTCGCCCGCTCATGTTAACCATCGTAATTTATCATTAGAGTTACAGCAATCTCTGTAAAATGCTGTAATTAACTGTAACTATCTACTTAAAATACTGTAATTTACTGTAAAATTACAGCAAAACTAAAGACTTCTTAATCATGCGCATAGCAATTACGAACTTGAAAGGCGGCGTCGGCAAAACGACGATTACGACAAATCTGGCGGTTAGCTTCGTCCTTCGTGGTAAAAAAGTGTGCATCGTTGACAGCGATTTGGGGCAAAAATCGGCGATGGAATGGGCGGGCAATCGGAGCGAATCAGTGCCGCACATCCCCGTTTATGGTTCAATGGCCAAGCAATTGAACAAAGAAGTGGCGAAATTGAACGAAGAAAATGACATCGTTTTCATCGACGGTACGCCGCAATTGTCGGAACTGGCCGAGCGCACCGTTTTGGCGAGCGACATTCTCATCATCCCGATTTCGCCGAGTATCTACGATTTAAGGGCGTTTGAGAGCTTTTTTGAGCGCGTTGAACAAATCAATCAGGTGCGGGAAGAACAAGGCTTAAAAATGGTTAAAACCTACGTCGTCGTCAACCGCATTGCTGAAAAAACAAACCTTGGACGCGAGATTCTCGAAGCGCTGAAAGACTACGCCGTCACCGTTTTTGAGACTAAACTTGCGAATCGAATTGCCTACGCGGAGACGGCAACGGGCGGCTTGGGCGTTGCGGAATGGAAGGACAAAAAGGCAAAAGAAGAGTTCGAAAGGTTGGCGGATGAAGTGGCGGAAGCAATCAAGAGTTTGCAGTAATTTTCTGTAAAACACCTTGTTTTTGCTGTAATTTTCATGTAAAAGACTGTAATAAAACAGAATTTTTCTGTAAAATTCAAGAGAAAATGACACCCGCTTTCCAAAAATTTCAATCTCTATTCATTACCCACATCTTTCTTTGTACAACGTTATTCACCTTATTTTTACCTCAAATCCCACTCAGAAGTATGTTGTCATTGCTTCGTGCCTCGCAATGACAAGTCGTTTTTGATTGGCTTTGTGGGTAAAAAAACGTGAAAAAAACGTGAAAAAAACGTGAAAACGCCGCTCAAAAAGACGGGAGTAATGACAAAATTTGGAACTTTTGGAAAGGAGTTTCATAACGAAAAGGTAAATTTGCTTTGCACGTCAAAAAAAGGGACCCCTCAGTATTTTGATAAAAAAAACGCTAAAATGCGGCTTGAAACCAACGACGCGTGAATGAGCGGCTTGGTCTTTCGCTTCACATCAAATTGGGCAGATAAATGTCTAATATCAGTAAAAATTCTGTGGAAATTCTGTAAAAATCAAGAATATTACTGTATAATACTGTAAAAATACTGCACGACAGCGACTTCCACTTTTCTTTTTTAAGTGGCGTAGCTGCCGAATATTGGAAACATTTGAAGTTTAAGTTTTGCGCTTTTTTCTGCGCGGTGCAACCGCAAAACGGGCAATTGAGCGGTTATACCGCTTGGGAGAATCAATTGCGGGCGTTGAGTATTACCGACATTGAGCAGCTACGCCGCTTCGATAATCCCAAAGCGCGTATTGGATTAGGCATAGAACAAGGTCGAAATAATCGTGGGAAAACCAGTGAAAATTCTGTAAAAATCAAGCAAATCACAGAATATGCTGTAAAAATAAGGGTGAAAATAATTTCACTAAAAAAATAATGAAAATTCTGTAAAATTCAAGTAAATTACGGAATAAGTCTGTACTTTTACAGCAAAAAATAAGTTTATCACAGCAAAATAACAGAAAATATGGAAAAGAAAGTATTGATTTCTAAGAAGGCATTGACGGCAGAAGCCGAGGAAAAAGCCTTGAAAGCCGTCCGAAAGCAAGACGACGACAAAGAGCGAAAAGTGCAACGCATTACGGTCGATATGCCCGTTTATTTGTATGACCAAGTGAAAGGCGAAACGGAAAAAAAAGGCTATTCAATTACGGGATTTATGTTGGCACTCGTGAGAAAGCATTTTGAAGAATAAGCGCTTTTTCTTCGTTTTACCAAGTTCTCAAAGGCTAAACTGATGGATTGTTTAATTTCGCGACAAAGCGGCTTATTTTCGAAATAAGCCGCTTTTTTAAAGCCTTTCAAGTATTTGAAAAAGTGTCAATGTTCTAAGAAATCTGAAAAAAGTTTAAATTTTGGTGAAAATTGGTTTTTTCCGATGCTCGAAATGCCGTAAGGGCGCCCTATACTGAGGGGTCTCTTTTTATAAAAAATTAAAAACAACAACAACAGAAAAGATTTTGACTTTTGGTTGTTGTATTTTTTTTAAATTTTTTTAACATCTTTTCTTGTTTTCCGTCGCTTGTAGCCGTTGATAATCAATTAGTTATGAGTCTAACTATCACCAAAACTACGGCCAACTATCACCAAAACTACGGCCAACTATCACCAAAACTACGGCCAACTATCACCAAAACTACGGCCAACTATCACCAAAACTACGGCCAACTATCTTATCCTGTTTTAATTTTATGCGTCGGCACTAACTATCACCAAAACTACGACCAACTATCACCAAAACTACGTAACTTTTTTCTCGGACAAAAGCGGGGTTTTCGCAATTTTATTAAACAATCACTTGTTTTATTCAAAGTGATAGTTAGCTTTGCGAATAAAATTTAGTAATGACAAAAGTTCTAAAATTACGCTAAAATCGACTAAAATGAGGAAAAAACAAGCCGAAATACCCCGAAGTCAAGTCCAAATTATCCGCAAAGCCAATGAATTGGTTGAAGCTCGTTATCGTTTTGATATATGGGAAATGCGTGTGTTTGCCAAAATGTTGATGTCGATAGAACACGAAGACAAGGACTTTAGCAAGTACAATATCCACATCAATGAGCTGCTGCGCGACTTCAATTTGGTCAACGCGGGCGACAACTACGCGGCCGTCAAAGAAGCCGTTCAGAAGCTGCAAACCAAGATTATTGAGATAGAAAAAGACACACCCGAAGGCGTAAAGTGGTTTTCGACGCCGCTGTTGATAAGCACCGAGGGGTTTAAAAGCACGCAAGACGGCAACTACATCAGCGTGCAGTTTCACCCGACGTTGAAACCGTTTTTGATTGAGTTGAAAGAGCGCTATTTGCAGTATGATATTAGCAATTTATGGGGTTTGAGCAGTATGTATTCGATTCGGATTTATGAGCTTTTGAAACAATACGAACGCATTGGGAAACGACATTTTGAGGTCGAAAATCTCCGCGTTATTTTAGGACTTGAAGAAACTGAGTACAAGTTGTACGGACATTTCAAAGACAAAATTGTCCTCAAAGCGCAACGCGATTTGTTGGAAGTGACGGACATTTCGTTCACGTTTACGGAAGTGAAAAAGGGTAGGAAAGTGGTTGGTTTGACCTTTTTTATTGCCACAAACACCGCCCAAAAAACGAACCGCGGACTGTCTAACCAAGCCGAAAAGCGGGAAAATTTGAAGAAAAAAACCGACGTTCTTGGCAGTGATTTCTTCAAAGACACTTTCAAACAAGTCAAAACTTGGGGTGTTTCGGAAACGACATTTCGCGTTTTGGTGATTGAACACGGCGAAGAACAAGTGCAAATCGGCTTGGAATGCACGTTGGATGCCCTGAAAAACAATAAAATCACGGGCAATGCGGGCGGCTTTTTCTGCAAAGCGGTGGAAGAAAAATGGCAAAGTAGCCGCCAAATCAGCAGCGCTCGACAAGCCGAAAAGCAAAAAATAATGGCCGACAAAACGGAAAGGGTAGGAGAGGAGCAGGAAAAATGGCAGCAACTTCTAAGCGATTTGCAGACCGCGCGCAGTGCTGATGTGCGTGAAATTGTGCGCGAATTGACGCATGAAAACGTCGATTTGGCCGATGCAGCCGTTGCGCAATTGCTGAAAGACAAGACGATGCGGGGCATTTTGGAACGCACAACGGGTTTGACTTTGGCGACCTTAAAGATGGAAGATTGGCGACAAAATAAGGATTTACGGAACGTTGTGATTGGACAAATAGAGCTGATGCATCCCGAAAATTTCTTGAAAATTCAGAACAAATACGACAAACAAATCAAGCAAGTACGGCAGAAGATTGAGGCGTTGAAGCCTTGACATTCCGCTTAAAATGGCGCGCGTTTTAGATTTGGCAACTTTTTAAAAGTTGTCAAATCTCCGCGCGCTGCCTTGTGTTTCAATAGTCAAACTGAAAAGGACCCCTCAGTATAACGCCTCTTTTTGCGGCTTTTATGTTCCAAAATTGAAACGCCGCGTGCAATACCGATTTTGAATAAAATAAAATAGTTATTTTTCCTGCTGATTAATAACGCTTAGATTCACGCAAAAACACTGTTTTTTTCGTGGTTTTCGCCCTTAAAACCCTTTATTCTGCCCTGTCTTGCATTTGTCTTGCAACTTTATTCCGTATTCTTCCTTGTAATATCCGATAATTGCAACACAATAATCAATGGCAAGCGCTCTTCATCAAAATTTTATTTCTAACTCACTAACATCAATTAAAAATGAAAAAGACCTTTACTCTAATGGCACTTTGCATGGTGCTTTTCACAACAACAACGCGCCTTTCGGCACAAGCCGTTTTCACGGATGCTTACGCAGCGGGCGTGACTTTCGCCGCTTTCGGCGGCTCGGTCAACGACGTGACAATTGACCCTACGGTCAATCAGTCGGGTACCTCTTCCATCAAAATTGGGGTTACGGGCGTTGCCGACAAATACACGGGCGGTGCATTTATTGCTGCCACACCACAGAATTTATCGACCTATAACGCGGTGTCTTTTTGGATTAAAGGCAGTGCTGCAAAAACGTTGAATGTGGCTGGTTTGGGCAACAACGCCGCAACGACGGTTTACCAAACAGAATTGGAGAAAATCGCCGTTACGACGACTTGGACCAAAATCATTATCCCGATTCCAGCTGCCGCTAAATTGACGGCAGAAACGGGTTTGTTCCACTTTGCAGAAGGCTCGGACGAAGGTGCTTACACGATTTGGATTGACAATATCCAATACGAAAATTTGGCAGCAACCATCGTTGGCGCACCAACGGCAACAATGGCAACAGAAACTTTGACAAAAGGCGTGGGTGATGCTTTTTCAGCAAGCGGTTTGACGTGTTCTTTTCCTGTCAATACAGTTGCAACGGTTTTGAAAGTGACTAAAGCCTATTTCACCTTCACAAGTGG